>NZ_JAZHLI010000024.1:0-64980 GCF_036549475.1 Aurantimonas sp. A2-1-M11
CTCGTTGATTTTCAAGGCCATCGCTCGTTCCCTCCATTGGCGGGAACAGGGAATCACGCTCACCCAAAACAAGACAATCACAACCGAGTCAGATCAAGCGCGGACCGGTATGAAACAGACACTCCGGGAACAGGCAGGAAAGCGTCGTGATACCGTTCGCACTCTGAATGCCGAAATCGTCCGCCTGGGTGGCGAGGCCAGGGAGAGTGGCAGTACCATGGGCGCTGCCCACCGTGCCTTCACCAGCTTGGCCGATGACTTTGAGGACAGCAACGAAGCGGCTGTCGAGCGAGTAGAGGAAGGCGAGGACTACATCGAGAAGAAATTCCGCGAAGCATTAGACAGTCAGGATCTCACGGCGGAAACGCGAGGTGTTGTCCAGCGTGCGCATGACGAGATCAGCAAAGGTGAGCGGATTGCCGATACCCTGAAAAAGCAGTTTGCCTAAGGATTGACCACGGAGCCGATCCTAGCGTTTGGCTGCTGCCTGATGACTGAACTAGCAGCCGCGGCGGCGAGATAGCCGAAGTGTCGATCGTGTGTGGGGATTCGGATAGCTCTATCGGCACCCCCTGTTCCCCTCGTTCGGCCATGGCTGTGACAGACCTTCCTCGATAAAGACCTGCAGAAGTTCGCATCAGAAACGCGAACGGAAGCCAAATACGTTGGCGTTGGCGGCGCCGCGCATGTCCCCCAGCGTTCCGCCGGCGCCCGAACGATGGTGGAGCCTCCAGAACAGCTCCGTCTCTCGCGCGGAGGATAGGGAAACGCTGATCTCCGGCCCGAGATAGAAGAGGATTGTAGCGTCGCCGCCATCCATGATTTCGTTCCGTGCCTCGCGCCCGACCGTCTCAGTGACCGCACTCAAACCGACGGTCAGCGATGGAGAGAAATGAAGGCTATCTGCGACCGACACCCCCTCATGCCGCAGGACAATGCCGCTCCATAGTTCCCCGGACGTATTGTCGCCGAAGCGTCCCGCGCCGCCAACTTCAAAGCCGTAGTGGAAACCGAGACGGTCGCTGAAGTAGAAATTCTGGTACCCCCGCATCCGTCTGATCAAGTAGTGTTCGTTTCTGGCGGTGCGCTCGTAAATGAAGATATGGCAGCGACCGCCAACCTCTTCGGCGCAGACTACGAGGACAATTTCATAGCTGGCGCAACAACACGGGCGGGGGCAAAGAGAACGCTCCCGGTCAGGCTAAGAAGTAAGAACTAGCCTCACTGCTAGAGGGTTTGCCTTGCTAGGCAAACCCTCTTTGGTTTTGCGGCGACGCTCCTCCCGTCATAGCGGCCGGCAAGCGCCGTATAGCGACCGATGACGTGTCTCCAGATCAAAACGCTACCGCCAGCCCGCGCCGGATGAGGTTTGTGCCGAGGATGAGGAGGCTCAGAAACAGCCATCGCCGAAACCGCGCCGGCGCTATCCGTTGTCGAAGGCGCTGACCCATGGCCATCCCGGCCAGCGCCGGCACGACCAGTAGAAGAGACGTGGCGATCCCCTCGAACGCCGCGGCGCTCTGAGCGGTCAGGATTGCTCCGATGGTAAGGCTGGACAGGGCGAACGACAGGCCCATCGCCTGGACAAGTTCGTCGCGCCGGAGCCCCAACGCATGCAGATAGGGCACGACCGGCAGCACCAGCGTACCAGTCGCGCCAGCCGTCAGGCCCGTCATGAGCCCGATCGCAGGTCCAAGAACTCGCTCGCGCCCACCCGGAGCCGCAAAGCTTGCGCCGGCAAGCCCGAGCACCGCATAGGCACAGAGCGCCGCCCCGAGCAGGATGTCGAGGGTTCCTTGGTCGGCGCGAAAGAGCACCGTGGTCCCCAAGAAGATCCCGGGCACGGTCGCCAGCAGCATCGGCCACAGCCGCTTGAGCAGCCCCGCGAGAAAGCCGCCAGTGGCGGCTTGCCAAACATTTGTCAGAAACGCCGGCGCCACAAGCAGAAGCAACGCCTCACGCAGGCCGAGCGCCGTGCCGAGCAGGGCCAACACAACGGTCGGCAGGCCCAGCCCAACGATGCCCTTGACCGCGCCGCCGAGCAGGAATGCGCCGACCGCGATCAAGACCATAGAAAGATCCATGAATGGGCCGTTTAGCCAGTGTTCAGAAAGGACCAGGTGCTGGAGTTCTCCCGCTGCCGTCAACGGTGTGCCGTCGGCCTGGCTCGATCAACCTCTCAAAGCGGGTCTTAGCCGAGCGCGGCCCCGACAGCCCTTAGTTGGACTGGCGGCAGAATCTGTCGTCCTGCCCGACCGGAAGCCACTCCTTTTCGGACCAGTTCCAGCAATGGTTATTTTCCAGCAGGACGAGACTCATCCGCTCAAGCGCGTGGCAGATGGCATCGCGCTCCGGTTCGATCACGCGAGCGCCATCGCGGTCCTTGCCCATTTTGCAGATGTACCGAGCCTCATGCCATTGCTCGACTGTATGGTCGCCATGGACCGCGCGGGCCGGCGTTACTCCCGCCAGCAGAACCAACGTCCCGATCACCATTAACCTACGCATTGCTCTGTCTCCGACCGAGCGTGCCCTTCCACGTGTCAACGGATGAACTCTGAAGTGGTTCGCTCAGACATTCGCCCTCGTATAACTCCGCCGTTATGTTATAACTCAACGTGTATGCCATGGGCATGGTTTTGCCAGCCCCTAACGTGAGCGGAGTGTGGCAATGGTTATCGATGGTCGGCAGATCAAAGCGGCTCGGGCCATTCTTGGCTGGACGGTGCGAGAGACGGCGGACGCCTCGGGTGTTCATCGCAACAGCGTCGTCAGGGTGGAGTCGGAAACAACGTTCCCGCGGTCGGCATGGGCGGCCGACCGGATCGCAGCCGCCATGGAAGCGGCGGGGATCTCCTTCGATCAGACGGACGACGGGCTGGGGGTGTCCTTCGAGGCGCGTCGGTATCGAACAGGGCGCAGATACACGCGACCGGCGCCTGATCGGATCGCTGCGTGACCCGGCCACCGCCCAATAAAATAGAGGGATGGGGAATATTGGGCCAGGGGCACGATTAAGCAACCAATACGCGCGCGCGTGCGCGAGGCTGGAAATCGCCTCGTTGCGCCAGGGGAAGGTTCCTCACGCATCACACGCGCGGGAAGGATGAGCCGTGGAACAGGCGCTATCTGAAAAGCTGGTTGATGCGGTCGCCCTCGATGACTTCGAGCCGTTGCCCGGCTCGGCGCCCGTGCCGATCGTCGACAACAAGGCGGGGTGCCGCTGGCCATTGTCCGAGGGTGGGACCGTCATGGACATGGCAACCCACTACTACGACCTGGAGCGCTCGCCCGGCTCGTCCTACTGCCCGACCCATAGGGCGATCAGCACAAAGCCGGCTCAGCCGCGCCAGCTTCCTGGCCGTTAAACAAACCTGGGAAAACCTGCGGCTGCTTTCCCATCATCTGACGGGAAAAGGTCGTGTCGTCAACGAGGTGGAGATTGGGTGTAACTGAAGCGGCTCCGTTTCAGGCGGCTGCGGTGGAAATCCGTATGGTTTCTGGCTTGGTGTCGGCGGCCATGAGTTCGGCCATAGGCTCGGTCTGCATGTAGTGGTTCTGCCGGTTGAGGAAACCAACTGGCTCGGCATCAGGCGACCCGGCGGCTCAAGCCGGGAATGCCACCATAAAGCACGATCCGCGTCCGGCGGGGTTGGAGCCCGTGGTCACGCGACCGTCGAGCTGCTTTGCGAGGATCGTGACCACCCTCATTCCAAGACCTTTCACGCTTTGGTCCGGGTCGAAACCGGCCGGAAGTCCTTCGCCGTCGTCGCAGACACTGAGTTCGTGGAAATCATCTTTGATTCTGAATGTGACATCGATATTTCCCGTTCCATGCTTCGCAGCATTGGTGACCAGCTCGTTGACCATGAGGCCAATCGGCTGAATACGGGTCGTCGGCACGTTGCCTTCGTCGCCATTTACGCTGATGGACTTGCCTAGAATGCCGGCCAAATCTGCGCAGAGACGGCGGAGAAAGGTGATGCAGGACACCTCGTCGGTTGCGTCCGTATAGAAGTTCCGATGGACGCGGGCGACCGCCGCAACGCGGTTAGCGGCTAGCTGCAACTGGCTGGCAGCGACATCGGTCAGTGCTGGCTCTCGGCTTTGCATTGTGAGCAAGCTAGCGATGAATTGGAGGCTGTTCATCACACGATGATCGATCTCACGGGCCATGATTTCCGCCCGTGACACCGCTTGTCGGGCGGACAGCCGCAGCTCCATCTGATCCATGACGACAGAGGCAAGATCCTTGAGGTCGTCGATCTGCGGCTGATCGATCGGTCGAGCTTCCTTGTCGATGATACAAAGGGTGCCGAGATTGTATCCGTCGCTTGTCTGCAACGGGACGCCTGCATAGAAGCGAAGCCCAAAATCGCCCGCCACGAGCGGATTGGCGAGCGAACGTGGATCGGTCTTCGCGTCGGTCAAGATGTGCGGCTCTGGCGACAGAATGGCTGAGGCGCACAGCCCCGGCTCGCGGTCGATCTCCTCGACCGGTACACCATGATGGGATTTGAACCAGATGCGGTCGTGGTCAACGATGCTAATAATCGAGATCGGAACATCAAAACGCCGCGCGGCGAGCGCGGTAATACGGTCGAACGATCCGTCCGCAGGCGTATCCAGGATGTCATAGCGCTTCACGGCCGCCATGCGCTGTGGCTCATTCTCGGGAATGATGCTCGCGGCGTATGAGCTCAAAGGACAGCCCTTTCTGGCTAAGATATTGATGAATCACCCATACTCTTCTGGGCCCGGTAAGTCGACATCATGTGGGAGACGGTCGCCTTTCCATCCAATCCGCGCGATGATTGCGCTGGCGCGAAGGCCAGCTCTGGGTGGCCGACATCACATACGTCACCGTTATCGGCGGGTTCATCTGGCGGTGGTGCTCGACGCCTGGTCGCGCCGTGTCGTCGGCTAGGCCATCAGCCGGTGCATCGACGCCGGCATGTCATCGTGCGGCCAGGCGGCACTAAGCAGGCGAGGGATCAACAGCCGACTGCAACCCGGACCCTTCCAGATTACGAGTTCGGGGAAAGCCGCCGATTGGGTTAAGTGCTGAGACTGGAGGCCGTTCCAAACCCCTCCCCGTGGCGACATGGTGGCGACACGGGCTAGGACCTCGGACACTGGTTAGTTACCCAGGTTATCTAATATTTTGTTTTTATTGGGATAATTTGGAGCGGGCGATGGGATTCGAACCCACGACCCCAACCTTGGCAAGCGAGAAATTACGCTGTCTAAACAATGCACTCCGATGCACTCCAGTTCGCCGGAGTGCCCGTCCGTTCGGGCCTGAGAGCATCAGCCGACTTAAACGGCGTCGTACGCTGTTGAACCGCATCGAACTGGCAGCGAGGCGGGTGCCTGTAACCGCCGCGTAACCGCGGGACCAAAACCGCCTCTTGCGGAGGCACGGTCCGTCTCTTACCAAAATGCACGATTGGCGCCCCGATCGAAACCGGGTGCGCCCTTTTAGGTACTACGGGGCCGTTCAGGCGGCCCGCTTGGACCGTTCCGAATTCTTGCTCGTCTGCTCCTCGAAGGAGCGGCCAGCCTTGTCGGCGACGCCCACTGACAGCTTGGCGATTCGCCGGCTGTTTTCGATGGTGAGTTCCATGTTGTCGCGGACGAGCGAGCTCTGGGCGGCGATCAGCTCTGGCAGGGACCGGCAGCGCATCATGGCGTTCAGCCCGTCCATATTCTTCTGGAAGAGTGCCTGCGACATGGCCAGCCATTCCCGCGAAACATCCTGGTAGCCGCTAGCGAGCATTGCGCCCGATTGCGTCATGACCTGCATGTTCTGCCGGGCCTGCTGTGTGCTCTCCTGAGTTTGCCGCGTGACCTCGCTCGATAGCGAGGTGAACTGATCTGCCCCACGCTTTGCCATGTCGGCTGCCGCGTCGAGACCGCTCCGAGCTGCGTCCTGTGCTGCACGCGCATTCTGCTGAGCCGACTCGGCTCCGGCGCGCGCCGTGTTGGCCGTAACCTCGGCAGCTTGCTTGGCGGTTTCGACAGCTTCACGCTCACGCTTCACTTCCGCCCGACGTGCCGCCTCCGCCTTGGCCTTTCCATCTTCGATCTTGTCGACGACGGCATCCGCCTCCTCATCACTCAAGGCCTTCAAGATAGCGGGCAGGAGCTCCTTCTTTTCGTCCCGAACGTGCTGCTGGAACACCTTCTTCAGGTCGGCGACCTTCGTAGCGAACTCCTTGCTGTCCTTCGGCGTGCCCTCGAGCTCAGCCAGTAGCTTGCGCGTCTCCTTGTTGTCGTCAATCGCGTCTGCAACGAGGTCTTTTGTTTCCTTGTGCTTCTTCAGGACAGGGAAGAGGTGCTGCTCCTGGAGCTTGGCCTGATCCTCGATCTCGACCTTAAGCTCAGAAAGAAGCCGGTCTCGTGTTTTGACCGCGGCGTCGGAGGTGTCGACGAGTTTGGCGAAGAGCTCATTGGTCTTGTCCGGGCTCTTCTGGATCAGTTGGCGAATGGTGGTCATATTGGTGTCCTCGTGGGAAAAGCGTGCCTGGCCGCCGAGCAGATTTCCGCCCACAGCTTGCACGGCACAATTCGGTGTTGAAACGTGACTGGACGCAATGCTTACGCAGCTGGGCACGTTCGGCTACGTCAGGTCCTCCCGACGAGCATGTATGCTGCAGTGCAACATGGGTACGGTGGAGTGACCGTTCAACACCGTTCACATAATTTATTCTGCGGCGGCGCTTGCGCACGGTTACCGTTGCCGGGCCATTTAGTTAGCTGTGCCTCATGCATTCTCCCTTGGGGTCGAGCGTCCGGCTGGGGCCGAGTCGTTGGCCCAACAGCCGCTATCCGTGCTTTTGAGCCATTTCGGCTTCGACTACCTCGACTTCTTGCAGGGACCCTCGCTGCCTTACGGAGTTTTCGGGCTGAGAGGTATCAAATACCATGCGGGTGTCGATGTTGCTCCGATGCGGACCAGATCTTTGCGGAATTCAAGATAACGTGGCAAGGGCGACCCGTGCGTCGGGCTCAAGCTCGAGCGGAGAAGCAACGCAATGCTAGCTGGTCGAAAATCGGTGACGGGCATTTCCCACTGTACGATCCGCAAAGGGTTCAAAAGCTGCGCGTACGCAAACTTCGCAAGTCCAATCGCTGCCATCAATGCGACCATAGCCGCGCTCATCGAGAGCCTCATTCCAAAAGAAAGGCATCATGCGACGTGCACCCCCTCTTGGTCAAAGGATCGGAAGAGATCCTGATGGTGGCGTGCTAACGGCCACTGTCTTGAAACTTGCAGAAATTTGGCCGCGTTTCGCGCTGCAACACTTAGTGTGCGGCAACATTCACAATTGGGACAGGAAATACCGTCAAGCGGGTGGAGAATATTGAACACCGGCTTTGGATTTTTCGCGTATTTTCTTATTTACCTTAGAAAGAGTATCGTTCATCAACTGAAGAGATTTTTCGAGTTCATCGGACTGCTCGCGCAGGAACTTCTGCTGATCACTAAGCCTATCCCGCATAATCTCCAGTTGGCGGCGTTTGACTTTAGGATTGCTATATATATCTATGATCTGCTGGGCTTCAAAAAGCGAAAACCCGAGCGTTTTAAAAAGCAAAATGAGTCGCAACCTGGTGTGATCTTCCCGAGAATATATGCGGGTTGATCCAACTCGTGCGGGTTTAATCATTCCCCTGTCTTCGTAAAACCGAAGTGAGCGCAGCGAGATGTTGAATTCGTCAGCCAGCTCGCCAATTCGATAGCTATCTTTCTCGCTCATATGCCTACCAGATCCGATACTATTTCGCCGGGCATGCACCCCTTCTGAGGCACAGGCTAATGTGCTCGCGATTGAAATCACGTGAAAAATCGCCCTGAATTTAGTTTTAAACAGTTTTCGAACTGTCAGGATCGATCAGGAGTGTGCACGGAAGCGCGCTTACGGTCGTGGCTGGTTACTGCTGAACGGCAAAAAGGACACCCTCGCCTTGTTCGCCTTCAGAACGCCAAGCCAATTGAAAGAACGGACGTAAAAACTCGTGCCAGTTCTGGTCGAGGAACGTCACCGTGAGTTGACCCTTACTATCGTATAGCGCGACGACGACGTTACGTGGCAGTCGCCGCCCCTCGACTACCAAAAAGAGGCTTTGCGCAAGGCTGTAGACGCGCCGCAAGCGCTCGATTCGATCCGGCTCCTTGTCCGACCGAAAGGCTTCCAGATGCGGTACATATACATTAGCTAGATGCCGCTCTTCAAAGCTGTCCCCTTCGCCCAGGTGCCATTCCTCTAGCTGCATTTCACTCCTCCCGCCCAAAAAGTAAGGTCAAGAACATCCGCTGAGCGACCTGAAACCCATCTGACGGTCCACGGCAGCGAACACAATCCAAGTCTGAAGAAACCTCGCCTTCAATTCAAGGAGACTCGGACTGCTCGCCAAAGAGCGGCGTCTAACGGTCGGACACAAGCGAGCACACCGATGTGAATCCCACACCAGACCCTTTCGTTACGGTCAATCTACCAGGCGCAGGCCGTCTTGCCACTATTTGGCTTTACGGGACAGAAACATAGGGCGCTCGAAGGGCGTCTAGACGGAGTATATGAGATGGTTATCAGATCCGCGGTTATCGCGCTTGTCGCATCGACCCTGGTCGTTTCGGCGGGTTGCAGTCGTACCCAGCGCACGGTGGCCGGCGCCGGCATCGGCGGTGTCTCCGGCGCGCTCATTGGCGATGCTGTGGCCGGCACCGGTGGTGCTGTCGTCGGCGGTGTCGGTGGTGCCGTGGCCGGCGGCGTCATCGGCCGGAATTACTGACAAAGCAACTCTTCCGGCTCCCCCTCATTTCAAAGAAGCATTCGTGGCGACGGAAGCCTGACCGCTCCCTTAAGCGCAGATGCCTGAGAGAGGCCGATGCGGGGAGTAGTCCCGCTGGCAACGCCTCCCCGGCCGGTTGACGTTCCTTGGAACCAACCCTGATACGGTATGTTCCTGCGGTACAGAGGCGTCCCGTCCCTGGGCCGGATGGGGCGGGAACTTGCGCCTGCCGCGTACGCGCCGCCATTCCCGTGCTTTACCACATGCCATATCAACGTTTTTCAAAGGGCGGCCACCACGCGTGTGAGGCGTGGCGGCGTCGTGCGACTAAACTGGGGGGCAGGGGGACCTGATGTACAATGACGACGTGACGCGCCTACCCCGCAACCTGGATGAATTCTGGGAAGTGCTGCGCGAGCAGTTCGAGTTCGTGCGGCATGTTCTCAACGATCTCGAGGTGGAGACGCGCGAAGAGGCATTGGATAACAGCTTCCCAGATAGTCAACGGGAGGATGCTCGATGAGCGAGAAGGGGAAATCAACGACGACCTTTGCGCAATGCTGCGGGGCCTCATCATCGACCAGTTCCGGTTTGACCCGCGCGCCGAAAATGTACGGGATGCCGTAACTCAGCTTTGCCTTGAACACACATTTCATCCCATCCGAGAAATGCTCGATGCGTTGCAGTGGGACGGTGTTCCCCGGGTCGACCGCTGGTTGACGAACTACCTTGGAGCCGACGACACCCCACGATGCTACGTGTCAACTGTGAAGCCCATCTCAAGGAGGTCAACGACAAATTGAGGCAGGCATCGCTAGAGACGTTGTTTCACTTCGGACGTCCTGAGAGCGGATTGCTTGTTAAGAGTGAGCAGAGAACGGCTCAATGAGCGAGAGCGCCTGCGGAGGACGATTAACCTCGCCCGATCACATGAACACTTCCTTGATCCGCACAGATGGCTGCGAACCTGGCGCCTTAAGCCCATCTCTTCGACCCCATCGTAGGGCCAACCTCATTGGCAATATATTGCATGCAGTGCAGCGCTGGGAGCAGGCTGGGAAAGTGGCAGTTCATAGAGCTTCGAATGACTCTGGCCGCTCCGTCTGCCCCCCAGGGCTAAACGGATTACCGCTTGGAAGCCGAAGGAGCGAAACATGAGATGCAATTCCGGGCAGCTGTCCCAATCAGCGACACTGCAGGAGGTGGGTGGACACCCAGTGGACACCAGTAACAACACCACAACTCGCCGTTACCAGCGCGCCGCAGATAAGATGCTGGAAAATCTAAAGAAATTTGGAGCGGGCGATGGGATTCGAACCCACGACCCCAACCTTGGCAAGGTTGTGCTCTACCCCTGAGCTACGCCCGCCCGCTCCGTGCGGCGCCTGAGCGCCGCGGACGAGCGGTGTATGGCCCAATCGGCGGCCGATTGCAACAGCGAAATGACCGGAACCGCACGGGATTTTCGCCTCCCGTTGTTGTCGGTCGCGCGGGCTGCCAAGCCTGATCGGACAATCCTTCGCGGTGTTATAAATTTCACGGGCCGTGCCCGGATCTTCCCGTCGCGACGGTTTGCCCATGTCGGCAGCCCGTGTGGAGAAAGCACTGCGCCACCGGCTCTTCGCAAGCGGGCGCGGGTGCGGTAACGCGTGGGCCAGCCCGCCGCTTGCAACAGGACATGCCGCCATGAAGGACCGCGACGATCTGATGGCCCATCTCGCCGGGCTCGGCATCGCCACGACCACGATCGCGCATCCGCCGCTGCACACGGTGGAGGAAAGCCGGGCGATGCGCGGAGCGATCGCCGGCGGGCACACCAAGAACCTGTTCCTGAAGGACAAGAAGGGGACGATCTTCCTGGTCGTGGCCGAGGAGAGCCGGGCGGTCGACCTAAAGGGTCTGCACAAGCGGATCGGCGCCTCGGGGCGGCTGTCCTTCGCCAGCCCCGACCAGATGCGGGCGCTGCTGGGCGTCGAGCCGGGATCGGTGACGGCCTTCGGCGTCGTCAACGATACCGCCGGTGCGGTTCGCGTCGTGCTTGATGAAGGCCTT
Organism: Aurantimonas sp. A2-1-M11; assembly: GCF_036549475.1. Lineage (NCBI taxonomy): Bacteria > Pseudomonadati > Pseudomonadota > Alphaproteobacteria > Hyphomicrobiales > Aurantimonadaceae > Aurantimonas > Aurantimonas sp. A2-1-M11. Next base: position 10,849 of record NZ_JAZHLI010000024.1, read on the forward strand.
CTGATGCACGATATGGTGAACTGCCATCCGCTGACCAACGACGCGACGACGACGATCGCGACAGCGGACCTGATGGCGTTCTTCCAATCCACGGGGCACGAGCCGCTTGTCATCGGGCTCGAGGCGCCGGCTGGCGACGGACAGACAGAATGAGCGACAATCCCTACGCCCCCTACGGCGACACTTCCTACGGCGGCTACGGCCAGCAGTCGACGACGCCCGCCGCTCCGTCCGGCGGAGCCGCGCCGCGGCAGCCGGCACCCGGTCCGGCGCCGGGCGCGGCCCTGCAGGGCTTCGGCGGGACGCCGGCCCCGGCCGCGGCCGATCTCGTCAAGGACACGACGACGGCGCAGTTTCCCGCCGACGTCATCCAGGAATCGCGCAACCAGCCGGTGCTGGTCGATTTCTGGGCGCCCTGGTGCGGGCCCTGCAAGCAGCTGACGCCGATCCTGGAGCGCGCCGTCGCGGCGGCGGGCGGCCGGGTGAAGCTGGTCAAGATGAACATCGACGAGCATCCGGCGATCGCCGGCCAGCTCGGCGTGCAGTCGATCCCCGCGGTCTTCGCCTTTGTCGGCGGCCAGCCGGTGGACGGCTTCATGGGCGCCCTGCCGGAAAGCGAGGTGAAGGCCTTCATCGATCGCATCACGCAGGGCCAGGGCGGCGGACAGGGCGATCCGCTCGCGCAGGCGATGGAACAGGCGAACCAGTTGCTGGCCGATGGCGATTTGGGCGGCGCAGCGCAGGTCTTCGGCGCCGTGCTGCAGCACGAGACCGGCCATGCCGGTGCCACCGGCGGGCTGGCGGAATGCTACCTGGCGACCGGTGATGCGGCCCGCGCCAAGGCACTGGTCGAGCAGTTCGACGCGGCGAGCGATGGCAAGGCCGACGATCCGGCCCTGGAAGCCGTGCGCACCAAGCTGAAGCTCGCCGAGGAAATCGCCCAGCTCGGCGATCCGGTGACCCTGCAGCAGCGCATCGAGAGCAATCCCGACGATCACCGCGCGCGCTACGATCTGGCGCTGATCGCCCAGGCCAGGGGCGATCGCCAGACCGCCGCAGGGCATCTTCTGGAGATCATCCGCCGCGACCGCGGCTTCGACGACGATGCGGCCCGTACCAAGCTCCTGGAGTTCTTCCAGGCCTGGGGGCCGACCGATCCGGCGACCAAGGACGCGCGGCGCCGGCTGTCGGGCCTGCTGTTTTCCTGACGACAGGCGTCTTGGGTCCGGCGGCGGTCGTGGCTGCCGCCGTCGGACGGGCACGCAGGGGTCGGCAACTGCCGCCTTCTGCCGCATCCCTTGAGATCGCCCGCGATCGAACCAACTTCGGTGTCTGACACGGAGACATCGTTTGGTTCACGCTGGCAACATCAATTACCGGACCGCTTCGGACCTGCCCGACACGGTACCGGTGTTCCCGCTTTCGGGAGCCCTGCTCCTGCCCGGCGGTCAACTGCCGCTCAACATCTTCGAGCCGCGCTATCTGCAGATGATCGACGACGCCATTGGCGGCGCGCGGATCATCGGCATGATCCAGCCGAGCCTCGACGGCGCGATCGGTTCGAACGGCGAGCCGAAGTTCTGCAAGGTCGGCTGCTTCGGCCGCATCACCTCGCTGACCGAATCGGGCGACGGACGCTACATTCTCAATCTGCACGGCGTCGTGCGATTCCGGATCCTGGAAGAGCTGGAGACGCGTGCTCCCTATCGCTCGTGCCGCGTCACCCCGTTCCTGGGGGACCTGGATTTCGGCAAGGGGGCCGGCGAGGTCGACCGCGACGCGCTGCTGAAGGCATTCCGGCAGTATCTGGAGGCCAACCAGCTGGAGGCCGACTGGGAGAGCGTGACGCGCGCCTCGAACGAGACGCTGGTCAATGCGCTCTGCATGATGTCGCCCTATGGCGCGGCCGAGAAGCAGGCGCTGCTGGAAGCCCCGGATCTGAAGACGCGGGCCGAGACCCTGATCGCCATCACCGAGATCTCGCTGGCCCGCGACGGGGATGGCGGCGACGGCTCGCCGCCGCACACCCTGCAATAGACAGGGTCCCGCCTGGCCTGCCGGCGGCGATTTGCGGCGCGGCTGCGGGCGGGCGATAAGACCCGCAGGGGGCCGCATAGCGGCCCGCGCTCGAGGACACGCAGATGACCGACACATCCCAGAGACATCAGGCCGGCCAGCCGGACCCCAAGCTCCTGGAACTGCTTGTGTGCCCGCTGACCAAGACCACGCTGAGCTACGACCGGGAGCGCAACGAGCTGGTGTCGCAGGCGGCGCGGCTGGCCTTCCCGATCCGCGACGGCATTCCGATCATGCTGCCATCGGAGGCGCGGGCGCTGGACTGACCGGCGCTCGTGCCGCGACATGAAAAAGGGCCGGACGCTGCTGCGCCGGCCCTTTTCGTTGCCTAGTCTATGGAGCGGCCTATTGCTGCTGCGTCTGCGGTACGGCGCCGGCCTGCTGGGCCTGTGCCAGCACGTCGTTCTGCGCCATGACGAGGGCGCGGATGCAGGCTTCCTCATCCTCGGAGCCCTGCGCCGCGCGGGCCGTCTCGACGTGGCCTTCGGCCGTCTCGATCTCCAGGCCGGCCTGGTCGGCCTGGCCGAGCAGCGATTCGATCTGGGTCAGGGCCTCGGCGCAGGTCGGGGTCGTCTGCGGGGCGGTCTGGGCTTCCTGGGCAAAGGCGCCGCCGGCGGCGAAGCCGAGCATGGTCGCTGCGAGAAGGGTGGTCTTCATGTGGTCACTCCGTCGATGCGGATCGAAGGCTCCGATCCGTCCATGGCCGCGAGACTCGACGCGGCACATGGCACCGACGTGACTGGGGTGTGCTCATTCAGGGACGATTTGCGGGCAGGGGCCATTCCGTGACCATCTCCCCGCCGCACCGATGAATGGCGAAAGGTGGAGCGCCGCTCCCGGGCGCACAGAAGCTTGAACTCAGATGATCCGATCGTCACTTGCGCGTCATGCCGGGCGCACGGCCCTCTACCCGACATAGCCCAGCACGAAGGCCGCGCAGACCGCCATGGAGGCGGCGAGCAGGGCCAGTTCGATCAGCGGCACCCGACGGCGCCTGCGCTGCGCGGGCCGGGCACGCTGGGTGCCGGATCCGTCGCCGCGGTTCTCGCAGGCCGTTCCTGCCGCCATCAGATGCCCGCACCGTCGCCGACGCTCGTCGGGTCGGGCCGGCCGTGGTCGGGGGCGCCTACGGCGCCCGTCAGGCGGGCGAGAAGCGGCCGCAGGGCAAAGTCGAGCACCGCAAGGAGGATGGCGAAGCCAAGCCCCAGCCCGAACAGGAGCGCGAGGACGGCGACGAGTGCCGCGCCGGCGGCCCGGTAGCGGATCAGCGCCCCATGGTGACTCGGGATTTCGCCTTCGGCGCCGAACCACAGCGCCCTGGCCCGTGCCATGGCGGAGACCGGCTGTTCGGCGGGCGCACTGTCCGCGATCTCGCCTTCCTCCGCCACCTTGCGCACGATGCCGAGCGCCATGGTCTCGTTGGTCAGCGGATCGATCAGGATGAAGGAGCCGAGTTCGCGGTTTTCCTCATAGGTGGTCGCCACCACCGGCCGGTCGAAGCCGAGGGTGATCTGGCCGATCTCGTTCATCAGGAGAACGTTGGCCGGGCCGGATTCGAAGGTGTGGATGTCGACCGCATTGTCGAGGCTGCGCACCGCGGCAGGCGTCGTCGAGGTGGCGAGGCGCGCCACGAAGCGTCCCCCGGAGATCAGCGGCCGGTCGGCCATCCAGAGGATGTCGGCAGTCACGATCTTCTGGTCCGCGATCGTGTCGGACGGCCCCACGAGCACGTCGCCGCGCGATACGTCGACCTCGTCGGCAAGGGTCAGGGTGACCGCCTCGCCGGCCTCGGCGCCCGCGACCTCGCCGTCCGGGCCCCAGACCGCCTTGACGCGCGTGGTGCGGCGGCCCGGCATGACGACGATCTCGTCGCCGGGAGTGACGCGGCCGCCGACGATGGTGCCGGCAAAGCCGCGGAAGTCGAGATTGGGCCGGTTGACCCACTGCACAGGCAGGCGGAACGGCGCCGAGCCGGCATCGAAGGTGTCCGGCGTCGCCGTCTCCAGCCGCTGCAGCAGCGTCTCGCCGTCATACCAGGGCATGCGGGGCGAGGGCGCGGCGATGTTGTCGCCGTTCTTGGCCGAGAGCGGCACGTAGGAGACGTCGGTGAAGCCGAGCTGGGGCAGGATCGCCTCGTAGTCGCGACGGATCGCCTCGAAGCGCTCCTGGCTGAAATCGACGAGATCCATCTTGTTGATGGCGATCACGACGCTCTTGATGCCGACGAGCGAGGTGATGAAGGAATGCCGCCGGGTCTGGGGCAGGATGCCCTTGCGCGCGTCGACCAGGATGATGGCGAGCTCGGCCTGGGAGGCGCCGGTCGCCATGTTGCGGGTGTACTGCTCGTGGCCGGGCGTGTCCGCGATGATGAAGGCGCGGTTGCCGGTCGAGAAATAGCGATAGGCGACGTCGATGGTGATGCCCTGCTCGCGCTCGGCCGACAGGCCGTCGACGAGCAGGGCGAAATCGAGATCCTCGCCGGTGGTGCCGAACTTGCGCGAATCGCGCGTCAGCGCGTCCAGCTGGTCGTCGAAGACCGCGTTGGTCTCGTAGAGCAGGCGCCCGATCAGGGTCGACTTGCCGTCGTCCACCGACCCGCAGGTGATGAAGCGCAGCAGGGATGCCGCCGGCGCCAAGGCGGGCCGGATGGCGGCCTGCGGATCGATGATCTCCACGTCGCCGTCGTCGGGCGCAGGGCCTGCGAAGCGTTCGTCCTCGGCAATGATGGCGGGATTGGCATGGCCGGCGAGGGAGGTGTCGACTGCATCCTCATCCTCGCGGGGGCGTTTCTGCACGGCGATGGTCATGTCAGAAATAGCCTTCCTGCTTCTTCTCTTCCATCGAGGCGCCGGAATCCTGGTCGATGACCCGGCCCTGGCGCTCGGAAGTGCGGGAGCCCCGCATTTCGGAGATGATGTCCTTGAGGTCGGTCGCCTCGGATTCCACCGCGCCGGTCAGCGGGTAGCAGCCGAGCGTTCGGAAGCGGACCATCATGTTCTCTACGGTCTCGCCCGGGCGCAGTTCCATGCGCTCGTCGTCGCGCATGATCAGCGCGCCGTCGCGGCGCACGATCGGCCGGGACTTGGCGAAATAGAGCGGCACCACCGGGATGCTCTCCAGCGCGATGTAGTCCCACACGTCCTGCTCGGTCCAGTTGGACAGCGGGAAGACGCGGAAGCTCTCGCCTTTCTTCTTGCGGGTGTTGAACAGCCGCCAGGGCTCGGGCCGCTGGTTCTTGGCGTCCCAGCGGTGCTCGGCCGAGCGCAGGGAGAAGATCCGCTCCTTGGCGCGGGACTTCTCCTCGTCGCGGCGGGCGCCGCCGAAGGCCGCGTCGAACTGGTACTTGTCGAGCGCCTGCTTCAGCGCCTGGGTCTTCATCACCTCGGTGTGCACGCGGCTGCCCGATGCGAAGGGGCCGATGCCGGCGCGCACGCCCTCCTCGTTGGTGTGGACGATGAGGTTCAGGCCCAGTTCGCGCGCCCGCCGGTCGCGGAACTCGATCATCTCGCGGAACTTCCAGGTCGTGTCGACATGGAGCAGCGGGAAGGGCGGCTTGCCGGGGGCAAAGGCCTTCATGGCCAGATGCAGCATGACGGCCGAATCCTTGCCGATCGAATACAGCATCACCGGGTTGTCGGCGGTCGCCGCAACCTCGCGGATGATGAAGATCGACTCGGCCTCCAGCCGTTGCAGATGGGTCATGTGCTTCATTGGGGGAGCCTTTCGAAGGCCGCGTCCCCTTCGGCGGGACGGTTGTTGTCGGCGCGCACGGGACGGCCGTCATCGTCGACATGCAGTCCGCATTCGCGCCTGGTCTCTTCTTCCCACCACCAGCGTCCGGCCCGCTCGGGCTCTCCCGGGCGGATGGCGCGGGTGCAGGGGGCGCAGCCGATCGACAGGAAGTTCTGCGCGTGCAGGGCGTTCACCGGCACGCCTTCGGCGGCGGTGAAGGCGGCGATGCGGTCGCGCGTCCAGTCGAAGATCGGGTTTGCCTTGACCAGCCCGCGGGCGCCGTCGAAGGACACGAAATCCATGTCGGAGCGGTTGGCCGACTGGTCGCGGCGCAGGCCGGTGATCCAGCCCGCGGCGCCCGCCAACGCCCGCCCGAGCGGCTCGACCTTGCGCACGCCGCAGCAATTCTTGCGGAATTCCGGCGCGTAGTAGAAGCCGTCAATGCCCTGGTCGTCGACCAGCGCCTCGAGCGCCTCGGCCTGCGGGTACATCGCCTTGATGCGCCGGCCGTACTTTTCCTCGGTCTCGCGCCAGAGCGTGTAGGTCTCGGGAAACAGCCGGCCGGTGTCCAGCGTCTTCACCCGGATCGGCAGATCGTGGGTGAAGATCAGGTGGGTGATCATCTGGTCCTCGATGCCGAGGCTGGTAGTGAAGACGACGGGGCCATCGACGCGCTCGACCATCGCCTGCAGGCGTTCGAGCGGCGTCCGGCAGGCAAAGTCCCGGTTCAGCGTCGCGGCCAGGTCTGGCAGGGTCTCGGTCATCGTCTCATGCCTCGCGGGCGGCCAGCCGCTTCTGGAGGATGCTGCGGTCGTTCCCGTAGCCGTTCTGGTAGTGGCGGCTGATCGTGTCCTTGGCCTCCATCCACTGCTGGACTGGCTGGCGGTTGGCCATGGTCTCGGGCAGTTCTACCTCGTCGAAGCCGCAGGCCAGCGCATCGGCGAACTGGTCGGCGATCAGCGGACCGGACGCGCGCAGCGTGCCGGTGAAGCCCGCCCGGCGCAGGCGCTTGGCCAAAGACAGGCCGCGCCCGTCGGAGAAGGCCGGAAACTCCACCGCCACCAGATCCACAGTCTCCAGGAACGGCACGATCTCCTCGACCGGCGCGTGATTGGAGACCGACAGGCCAAAGCGGCGGTCGGCGAGTTGGCCCGCGGCGGCCTGGGCGAGAGCGAGCGGCACGATCACCCGATCGTTCGCTTCCAAGGCCGCCTCGAGGCTGTCGACGCGCCGATAGGTGTCCGGCGTTTCGCCGGTGCTGGCGATCAGGGTCATTCGGCAGGCTCCGTCGCCGCCTGCCGCGCAGCAATATAGGCGGTGAAGCCGGCCTTGAACGGCTCCAGACCGGCACGGCGCACGGTCTGGATGAACTCCTCGCCGTCCTGGCGCTCGTCGAGATACACGGCGACGATGCTCTCGATGGCGCCCGGCACGTCCTCGGCGTCGATGCCGGGACCCAGACGCTCGCCGAGGGCAGCATTCTCCGTGGCGTCGCCGCCGACGGTGATCTGGTAGTTTTCCTTGCCGGCCTTCTCGAGGCCCAGAATGCCGATGGCGCCCACATGGTGGTGGCCGCAGGCATTGATGCAGCCCGAGATCTTGATGGGCAGGGGTCCGATGTCGCGCTGGCGGGCCTCGTCCTCGAAGGTGCGGGCGATCTCTTGGGCGATCGGGATCGACTTGGCCGTGGCCAGGGCACAATAATCGAGACCGGGGCAGGCGATGATGTCGGTGACGAGGCCGGCATTGGCCGTCGCCAGGCCCGCCGCCTTCAGCGCCGCATACACCGCCGGCACATCGTCCTTCTTCACGTAGGGAAGGACGAGGTTCTGCGCGTGGGTGACGCGCAGCTCCGAAAGGGAATAGCGCTCGGCGATGTCGGCGAAGACGCGCATCTGCGCGTCGGACATGTCGCCCGGCACCTCGCCGATCGCCTTCAGGGACACGGTCAGCGCGATGTAGCCCGGCTGCTTGTGGGCAAAACCGTTCTGCTCGACGAAGCGGTCGAGGCCGGGATCGGCGCGCCGCGCGGCGTCCAGCGTCTCGGAGGTGTCCGGCAACGCTTCATACGCCGGCGGCGCGAAATAGGCGGCGATGCGCGCGACCTCTTCCTCGGGCGCGTTGACCGTGGGGCCGTCGAGCCGGGCGTATTCGGCCTCGACCCGGCGGCGGAATTCCTCCTCGCCGGTCTCGTGGACGAGGATCTTCACCCGCGCCTTGAACTTGTTGTCGCGCCGGCCTTCCGAATTGTAGACGCGCATGATCGCCTCGAGATAGGCGAGCAGCTCGTCCTTCGGCAGGAAGTCTCGGACGATCTTGCCGATCATCGGCGTGCGCCCGAGACCGCCACCCACGACGACCTCGTAGCCGGGCTCGCCGGCGGGCCCGCGCTTCAGCTTCAGGCCGACGTCGTGCACCATGATCGCCGCTCGGTCGTGCTCGGCGCCGGTGACGGCGATCTTGAACTTACGCGGCAGCCAGGTGAATTCGGGATGCAGGCTCGACCACTGGCGGATCAGCTCGGCGGTCGGACGCGGATCCTCCACCTCGTCGGCGGCGACACCGGAAAACTGGTCTGCCGTGACGTTACGGATGCAATTGCCCGAGGTCTGGATGCAGTGCATCTCGACGTCGGCGAGCTTGTCGAGGATCTCCGGCACGTCCTTCAGCTTCGGCCAGTTGAACTGCAGGTTCTGGCGCGTGGTGAAGTGGCCGTAGCCCTTGTCATAGGTCTCGGCGATGTCGGCGAGCTGGCGCAGCTGGTTCGAGCTCAGCGTGCCGTAGGGCACGGCGATGCGCAGCATGTAGGCGTGGAGCTGGAGATAGAGGCCGTTCTTCAGGCGCAGCGGCTTGAACTCGTCCTCCGAAAGCGAGCCATCCAGGCGCCGGGCCACCTGGCCGCGGAACTGGGCAACGCGTTCGCGTACGAACTCTTCGTCGAACTCGTCATAGCGATACATGCTGTGTCCTCTTCAAGCTCGCCTTGGTGCCGGCCCGGCCGGCCGCCTCGTCACGGGTGGCGCGTGCTGCGCGCCGGTGTCAGGCGGGCGTGTCGTATTCGGCCTGCTTGCCCATGTCCGGATGGATCGACGGGCCCTTCTGGCGCATGGCGTCGCGGAAATGCCGGGCGACCGGCAGTCCGGAGCCGGCGATGTCGACGGGTACAAGATAGGGATCGACCACCAGATTGGCGGCTAGGGCCGCCTTGCCCTCGGCCTCCATGGCGTCGGCCGTCTCGGCATCGTAGGCAACGCGCGCCAGCGAAGGGTCGAGCGTCCAGCCCTTCGTGGTCAGGAAGACCACGTCGCCTTCCAGGAGATGATTGGCCATCACGATGGCCGGCAACTTGTCGCCCCGGACCTTCGATCCTGCGCGGTGATCCTTCGCCATATCGCATGCTCCCTTGAAGATCGGCCCGGAAGGCCCGGCAGCGTTCCACCTACATAGGCGCATTCGATCCGGCGATCGGCGGCGGCCATTGCCAAGGGCTGGCGCGGGGAGGAAGAATTTGCTGCCGCAGGGCGCGGGGGCGATAGAATCGTTCCAGACGCCCCGCGAAGGGGCCCGATCGCGGCGCGGACGCCTCAGATCGGCTCACCCTGCAGGAGCCGCGGCGAAGCACCGGAGTGCAGCCCGGCAGCCTGGCCGATGAAGAAATCCTTCAGCCGCGGCGTGCGGTCGACCAGCGACAGGCCGAAGCTGCGCGCCGCGCGCAGGATGCCGCTGTCGTTGGAGAAGAGCCGGTTCAGGATGTCGGTGGTCACGCCCATCTGCACGGTGTCGAAGCGCCGCCAGCGCTGGTAGGTCTGCAGCGTGTCGAGGGCGCCGATGTCGAGACCGAGGCGGGCGGCCTCGACCACGGTCTCGGCCAGGGCTGCGGCGTCCTTGAAGCCCAGATTGAGCCCCTGGCCGGCGATCGGGTGGATGCCGTGGGCGGCGTCCCCGGCCAGCGCGACGCGCGGGCGCACGAAGTCGCGGGCGAGGGTCAGGCCGAGCGGGAAGGCCCGGCGGCCGCCCTCGACCGTCAGCGCGCCCAGCTTGTGGCCGAAGCGCTGCTCCAGTTCCAGCTCGAACATCATGTCGTCGGCGGCGATGAGGCGCTCGGCCTCGCGCGTCGGCTCGGTCCAGACCAGCGAGGAGCGATTGCCCTTCAGCGGCAGGATGGCGAAGGGGCCGGAGGGCAGGAAATGCTCCTCGGCGCGGCCGTTGTGCGGGCGTTCGTGGGCGACGGTGACGACGATGCCCGACTGGCCGTAATCCCAGTGGACGGTGCCGATGCCGGCCATGTCGCGGATGGCCGAGCGCACACCGTCGCAGGCGACGAGAAGCCGCGCCTCGATGGCGCCGCCGGTGGCGAATTTCACGCCGATCGACGCGGTCTTCGGGTCGATGCCGGACACGGCCGTGCCGGGACGGATCGCGATGCCGAGAGCGGCGGCGCGCTTGCGCAGGGCGCCGTTGAGCGCGACATTCGGCAGCATGTGGGCGAAGGGCTCGCCCGGCCGCGCCTCGCCGCCGAAGGTCAGGAACACCGGCCGAACCGGATCGGAGGTGCGGGAATCGGTGACGATCATCTCGGTGATCGGCTGCGCCTCGTCGGCCACGTCCTGCCAGATGCCGAGCTGCTCCAGCATGCGGATCGCGGCGGCGGCAACGGCCGAGGCGCGGCCGTCGCGCTGCCAGACGCCCTCGGGCGCGGCATCGACAAGGACGATCTTCAGCCACGGCGCCGCGTCTGCGATCGCCACCGCCGTGGTCAGGCCGACATAGCCGGCACCGGCGACGACGATGTCGGCGTGCTCGATCGGGGATTCGGCGAGAGTGTCGTCGGACATGCAAGGCTCCTGATATCGCGCACGCGCGCGGACGCAGCGGGGCAGACTCGATCCGAAACCGGTTGACCATCTGCCGGTTTCTGGTGCAACGCCGGATCAGGCGACGGGCGGCGGATCTGTCCCCCTACAGGAGTGAATCTAGGATGACCGAGGCCGTTGAAAAGCTCCTCCAGACCCTCGACCTGGAGCGGATCGAGGAGAACCTCTTCCGCGGCACCAGCCCGGACCAGAGCTGGCAGCGGGTCTTCGGCGGCCAGGTGATCGCCCAGGCGCTGGTCGCCGCCCAGCGCACGGTGCCCGCCGACCGCTTCTGCCATTCGCTGCATTCCTACTTCATGCGGCCGGGCGATCCGGCGACACCGATCATCTACGATGTCGACCGGATCCGCGACGGCGGCTCCTTCACCACCCGCCGCGTCGTCGCCATCCAGCATGGCCACGCGATCTTCTCGCTCTCGGCCTCGTTCCAGAAGGACGAGGAGGGGCTCGACCACCAGGCGACCATGCCGGACGTGCCGGGGCCGGACGAGGTGCCCCACGGCGAGGACCTCAACCAGACCATCCTGAAACGGGCGCCGGAAGCCGTGCGCCGGTACTGGGAGCGGCCCCGGCCGATCGAGTTCCGGCCGATCTCCTTCGATCATTACCTGACGCAGGAGAAGCTGGAGCCGGTACAGCGGGTCTGGGTCCGATGCCCGGGCGAGATCGGAGACGACCGGGCGCTGAACGCGGCGGTGCTGGCCTATCTGTCGGACATGACCCTGCTCGACACCTCGCTCTTCGCCCATGGGCTGTCGGTCTTCGACAAGCGCATCCAGGCGGCCAGCCTCGACCACGCCATGTGGTTCCACCGGCCAATGCGGGTTTCCGACTGGCTGCTCTATGCCCAGGACAGCCCGTCCTCGTCGGGGGCACGGGGCCTCACCCGCGGCTCGCTCTATTCGGCCGACGGCATCCTGACCGCTTCGGTCGCACAGGAAGGCCTGATCCGCCCGCGCCGCGAGCCGTCTGCCTAGAAATTCATCAAATTTTCCCGTTTTGCACGCAGATTGTGCTGGCCGGGCGGCGAAGGTCTGCCTGAAAAAATGGCGGCGGACCTACCTTGCCCGGAAAAATCGCGCAAGGAGCGCCTGCGCGCGCCAATTGGCACGGACCTTGTTTCCTTAAAGACAGTCAACCGTCGGGCGCATGACGCTCCCGGCATTCGCTGGCTCAACTCGGCGGTGCTCCCAGCCGCCCAAGGTTCGAGGTGAACATGAAAATCGTGATGGCGATCATCAAGCCATTCAAGCTGGACGAGGTGCGCGAAGCACTGACCGGCATAGGCGTCCAGGGCCTGACGGTCACCGAGGTCAAGGGATACGGGCGCCAGAAGGGCCACACCGAGATCTACCGCGGCACCGAATATGCCGTCAGCTTCCTGCCGAAGCTCAAGATCGAGGTCGCGGTCGCGGTCGACCTGGTCGAGCGGACGGTGGAGGCCATCCAGGCTGCTGCCAAGACCGGCCAGATCGGCGACGGCAAGATCTTCGTCTTCGGCATCGATCAGGCGGTCCGCATCCGGACCGGCGAAGTCGACGTCAACGCACTTTGAGAGGAAGCGACCGGACCATGAAGTTCACGAAACTCCTATTCACCGCCGGCACGCTGACCGGCCTGGCGGCCACCGCCGCCTTCGCCCAGGACGCCGCACCCGCGGCCGTCGAAGCGGCGGGACAGGGCTCCGGGGCTGCCGCGGCAGCCGTCGCCTACGCTGCCGAGCCGAATGTCGCCTACATCTTCAACACCTTGCTGTTCCTCATCGGCGGCTTCCTGGTGATGTGGATGGCGGCCGGCTTCGCCATGCTCGAGGCCGGCCTCGTGCGTTCCAAGAACGTCTCGATGCAGTGCCTGAAGAACATCGCGCTCTATTCCATCGCCGGCATCATGTACTGGATCGTCGGCTACAACCTCATGTATACGGGCGTCGACGGCGGCTATTTCGGCTCCTTCGGCACCTACAGCTTCGATCCGGTGGGCGGCAACAACCTGGCGACCGGCTATTCGACGGCCTCCGACTGGTTCTTCCAGATGGTGTTCGTGGCCACCGCCGCTTCGATCGTTTCCGGCACGCTGGCCGAGCGCATCAAGCTGTGGCCGTTCCTCGCCTTCACCGTCATCCTGACCGGCTTCATCTACCCGATCGCCGGTTCCTGGCAGTGGGGCGCAGGCTGGCTCTCGGTGATGGGCTTCTCCGACTTCGCCGGTTCCACCCTCGTCCATTCGGTCGGTGGCTGGGCCGCGCTGGCGGGCGCGCTGCTCCTGGGTGCACGCAAGGGCCGCTTTGCCGCTGACGGCCGCGGCGTGGCAATGCCGGGTTCGTCGATCCCGCTGGCGACGCTGGGTACGTTCATCCTGTGGCTCGGCTGGTTCGGCTTCAACGGTGCCTCGCAGCTCGCCATGGGCACGATCAGCGACGTCTCCGATGTCTCGCGGATCTTCGCCAACACCAACCTGGCCGCTGCCGGTGGCGTGGTGGCCGCGATGATCCTCCTGCAGGTCGTCTACAAGCGGGTCGACGTGACCATGGTGCTGAACGGCGCCCTGGCAGGCCTCGTGTCGATCACCGCCGAGCCGCTGCAGCCGTCGCCGCTGGCGGCGATCCTGATCGGTGCCGTCGGTGGCGTGATCGTGGTCTTCGCGGTGCCGCTGCTCGACAAGCTGAAGATCGACGACGTGGTGGGCGCCATCCCGGTCCATCTCCTCGCCGGCATCTGGGGCACCATGGCCGTGCCGCTGACCAATGCGGAGACGAGCTTCACCGTGCAGTTCATCGGCGTCCTCGCCTACGGTGTCTTCACCTTCGTCGTCAGCCTCGTCATCTGGGCGATCCTGAAGGCGGTGATGGGCATCCGTGTCAGCGAGGAGGAAGAGGCCCTCGGCCTTGACCGCACCGAGGTGGGCGTCGAGGCCTACCCGGAATTCTCGGTCGGCCGCGCCTGAACCAGGACTGCCACGCATGATGAGAAGGGGGCCCGCGCGGCCCCCTTTTTCGCGTCTGGCGCAGGCCATCTCACGGGTCATCGCTCTGCCTGAATAACCAGCACCCTGCTTACCTGGCAGGCAGATTCCGACCGCTTGGCCGCAGCGAGGCGCGGCATCGGCCATTCCGCAGCCGGCAGCCGCACGACCTGAAATGGCACGACTTTTGATTGTCTGCGGCGGGGAACGCCTTGACGTTCCCGGCCCGTCCTCTGGTGCGTTCTGGAAAGTAGACCGACATGGTGTCCATCCCCCGCTTATCCCGACAGATATCCACCCTTGCCGCCGGGCTTGGCCTCGCCGCCGCCCTTGCGGTGCCGGCGCTGGCGCAGGACGCGACGGTAGCCGACGCGGCCGCGGCCCCCGTGATCGACAAGGGCGACGTCGCCTGGATGATGACGGCGACGCTCCTGGTGCTGTTCATGACCCTGCCGGGCCTGGCGCTGTTCTATGGCGGCCTGGTGCGCGCCAAGAACATGCTGTCGGTGCTGATGCAGTGCACGATCATTGCCGGGGTGGTGATGATCGTCTGGGTGGCCTGGGGCTATTCCATGGCCTTCGGGGGCGGCACTAGCCCCTACTGGGGCGGCTTGGGCAAGCTGTTCCTGGCCGGCGTGACGGTCGATTCCACGGCCGCGACCTTCACCGACGGCGTCGCGTTGCCCGAATATCTGTTCATCGCCTTCCAGATGACCTTTGCGGTCATCACTCCGGCGCTGATCGTCGGTGCCTTCGCCGAGCGCATCAAGTTCTCGGCCGTCGTGCTGTTCACCATCCTGTGGGTGACGCTGGTCTATTTCCCGATCGCCCACATGGTGTGGGACAGTTCGGGCCTGATCTTCAACTGGGGTGCGCTCGACTTCGCCGGCGGCACCGTTGTTCATGTGAATGCCGGAATCGCGGCCCTTGTCGGCTGCCTGTTCGTCGGCAAGCGCGCCGGGCTCGGCCGCGACATGATGGCTCCGCATTCGATGACGCTGACCATGGTCGGTGCCTCGATCCTGTGGGTCGGCTGGTTCGGCTTCAATGCCGGCTCCAACCTGGAATCGACTGCCGGCGCGGTGCTGGCCATGCTCAACACCTTCACCGCCACGGCCGGCGCGCTGGTCGCCTGGTGCGTGATCGAGACCATGATGCGGGGCAAGGCCTCGATGCTGGGCGCTGCGTCCGGCATCGTGGCGGGTCTCGTCGCCGTCACGCCGGCCTGCGGCACGGTCGGGCCGGTCGGCGCCATCGTCCTGGGCGCGATTGCCAGCGGTATCTGCTATTTCTTCGTGGGTGTCGTGAAGAACAAGCTCGGCTATGACGACAGCCTCGACGTCTTCGGCATTCACGGCGTCGGCGGCATCGTCGGGGCGATCGGCACCGGCATCTTCACCGCGCCCTGGCTGGGCGGCACCGGCGGCGAGGATTTCTCCATCGTCGCCCAGACCACGACCCAGATCTGGGCGGTCCTCGTCACCATCGTGTGGTGCGGCGTCATCTCGGCGATTCTCTACAAGGTCGTCGACATGACCATCGGGCTGCGCCCGTCGGCCGATGCCGAGCGCCAGGGGCTCGACCTCTCCTATCACGGCGAGGTCGCCTACCACTCCTGAGCCATCACGCCGGCGCGTTTTGCACGGGGACAGGCGCGAGCCTGTCCCCGTCGTCGTTTGAGGCGGCTGGCCGCATGATGGTGCCGGCCCGACAGAACGGCGAGATCTCCGGCCTCCTGCCGGGATGGTGGCAGGGCACCGTCGCGGCGCTGCAATCGGCCGGACGGCGCAACAACCCCTTAAGCTTAAAGGGGTCTTAACCAGCCGGGCCCTACTCTCCGCGGCAAGCAGCGGACCTGCCGTTTCGGCCGGTCTGCGACGACGAGACAGGCAGGACACCATGGCATCGACGGCGAATGGCGGCAGCCAAACCTCCTTCATCCGGCGGCAGGGCGAACTCTGCGGCGCGGCAGGGCTGATCGGCCTGGCCGGCTATCTGGGGCTCGCCTGCGCCACCTGGACGGTCAGCGATCCGTCGCTCAGCCAGTCCAACCAGAACATGGTGGAGAACTGGGCGGGACCGGCCGGCGCCGTGGTCGCCGACCTCGCCATGCAGATCTTCGGGCTCGGCGCGGCGCTGCTCGTCGCGCTGCCGGCGATCTGGGGGCTGCTGTTCCTGTCGGGCCGGTCCGTCGACCATATCTGGCGGCGGGCGTGGTACGCGCTGGCGGGCATCGTGCTCGCCTCGGCGGCGCTCGGCTGCCTGCCGGCGCCGTCCGGCTGGCCGCTGCCGATCGGTCTTGGCGGCGTGGCCGGCGACATCGTGCTGAAATTCCCCGCGCTTGCGACCGGCGCCTATCCGGGCGGCCTGCTCGGCCTCGTCTTCGCTGCCATGATCGCGGCGCCCGCCGGCTGGCTGTTCCTCAACGGCGCGGGTCTGATCGATCGCAACCGGCCGAAGCCTGCGACCGACGCAAGGCGGCGGGTCGTCGACGACGAGGACGACGAGGAGGCCGGCGAAAGCCGCCTGGCGCTCGCCATCGGCGCGCTCGCCCATACCGCCTATTCGGTCCGCTCGTCGGTCCAGCGGCATCTGGAGGCGCGGCGTGCTGCCCGCCAGCCAGTGGAATTCGGCGACCGCTTCGACGACTGGCAGGACGAGGATTACGCGCCGCCGCAGCCGCAGATGCGCACCGATCGCGAAATTCGCGTCGCGGTCCAGGAGGAGACCGGCACCGGCTACCACGATCCCATGGCCGACTATCCCGAGGACGGTGACGGCATGGAGGGCGACTGGCAGGCCGCTTCGCAGGGCCAGGACGCCGATCCCTATGACGGCACGTTCGACGACGGCGACGTGGCGCTGGCCGACGACGCCATGGTGGTCGGCCCCGACGACCGGGTTTCGCCCAACGCCGCGCCGATTCCCGACGAGAACGGCGGCTGGCGCGGGCTCCTGGCCGGCAATATCGTCGCCTTTCCCGGCCGCAAGACGCAAAAGCCCGATGCGGCCCGCGCCGAGCCCCGTGTCGGCCCGACCGAAGGCCAGGGCGGGCAGGGACGGCCGCAGCGGCCCGCCCAGCCGCCGCAGCCTGATGCCGGCGTGCGTGTCGTGCCCCAGGCCAACGTCACCGCCGAGCAGCAGCGGCTGCGCACCGGTTCCGGCCGCGCCACCGCGCTGAAGCCGGCCACCACGCTCGCCGACCCGGTGCGCTTCGAACTGCCATCGATCGAGTTCCTCACGCCGCCCAAGCCGCGCAGCCGCGATTCCTCGCTGTCCCCGGAAGCCCTGCAGGAAAATGCGCGGCTGCTCGAAGGCGTGCTGGAGGATTTCGGCGTGAAGGGCGAAATCATCGAGGTGCGGCCGGGCCCGGTCGTCACCCTCTACGAGCTGGAGCCGGCACCGGGCATCAAGTCCTCCCGCGTCATCGGCCTGTCCGACGACATCGCGCGTTCGATGAGCGCCATCGCCGCACGCGTCGCCGTCATTCCCGGCAAGAACGCCATCGGTATCGAACTGCCGAACCAGCGCCGCGACACGGTCTATTTCCGCGAGATGATCGGCTCGGACGCCTTCATCCAGAACAAGGCCAAGCTGCCGCTGGCGCTGGGCAAGACGATCGGCGGCGAACCGGTGATCGCCGACCTCGCCAAGATGCCGCACCTTCTGGTCGCCGGTACCACCGGCTCGGGCAAGTCGGTGTCGATCAACACCATGATCCTGTCGCTGCTCTACCGGATGACCCCGGCCGAGTGCCGCCTGATCATGATCGACCCCAAGATGCTGGAACTGTCGGTCTATGACGGCATCCCGCACCTGCTGGCGCCGGTGGTCACCGACCCGAAGAAGGCGGTCGTGGCGCTGAAATGGACGGTCCGCGAGATGGAGGACCGCTACCGCAAGATGTCGAAGGTCGGCGTGCGCAACATCGACGGCTTCAATGCCCGGGTGAAGAGCGCCATGGAAAAGGGCGAGACGATCTCGCGCACCGTCCAGACCGGCTTCGATCGCGAGACCGGCGAGCCGATCTTCGAGACCGAGGAGTTCGACCTGTCGCCGCTGCCCTACATCGTCGTCATCATCGACGAGATGGCCGACCTGATGATGGTCGCCGGCAAGGACATCGAGGGCACCGTCCAGCGCCTCGCCCAGATGGCCCGTGCCGCCGGCATCCACGTCATCATGGCGACCCAGCGTCCGTCGGTCGACGTCATCACCGGCACGATCAAGGCGAACTTCCCGACCCGCATCTCCTTCCAGGTGACGTCGAAGATCGATTCGCGCACCATCCTGCAGGAGCAGGGCGCCGAGCAGCTGCTGGGCATGGGCGACATGCTGTTCATGGCGGGCGGTGGCCGCACCCAGCGCGTCCACGGCCCGTTTGTCGACGACAGCGAGGTCGAGGACATCGTGGCGCATCTGAAGAGCCAGGGCGTGCCGGACTATCTGGACTCGATCCTGGAGGAAGACGAGGAAGACGGCGGCGACGGCGGGTCCGCCGGCGGATCGGGCAGCGGCGGCGAGCCGGACGAGGGCGCCGACCTCTACGACCAGGCCGTGGCGATCGTCCTGCGCGACGGCAAGGCCTCGACCAGCTACGTCCAGCGCCGGCTGTCCATCGGCTACAACCGCGCCGCCTCGATCATCGAGCGGATGGAGCGCGAAGGGGTCGTCGGCCCTGCCAACCATGCCGGCAAGCGCGAAATCCTGGTGCCGACCGAAGACGACCGCATGTGATCGCCCGCTTGGGCGGGACGACAGCATGGGCGCGCGCGCCGCATGCGCGCCCCATTGCTCGGCCAGACTGTCGGCCAAGGAGAGGGTCCCCGCGCGAAAACTGCGCCGGGACCCTATATCATCTCCATGAGACGAAGGGCGGACTTCGGAACAAGGGAAGTATCCATCACCATGGCCAAGACATTCGACATCATCTCGCGCTACGCCACGACTCGTGCGCTGGCGGCGACGCTTGCCATCGCGGCCGCCTGCGGGCCGATGGCGGCCGGCCCCGCCGCGGCGCAGGCCGGCGCGCAGCAGATCGCCGATCACTTCGCCGGCATTCCCTCGATGCACGGCGATTTTGTGCAGTTCGACCCGAACGGCCGGCAGACCGAGGGCAAGTTCTACATCGAGAAGCCCGGCAAGGTGCGCTTCGACTACACCCAGCAGCCGCTGCGGGTGATCGCCGACGGCTCGACCGTGGCGATCAACAACAGGAAGCTGAACACCTGGGACACCTATCCCCTGTCGAAGACGCCGCTCAAGCTGCTCCTCGACCGCCGGATCGACCTGTCCCAGGCGAACATCCAGAGCGTCAAGGAAGAGCCGGACCTGACGACGATCGTCATGGGCGACAGCTCGATCTTCGGCAATTCGCGCATCACGCTGATGTTCGACCCGAAGAACTACGAGCTGAAGCAGTGGACGATCCGCGACCAGCAGGGCAAGGACACCACCGTGATGATCTACAACGTCCAGCATGGCGGCGACATCGCGGACTCGACCTTCAAGATCCCCTATACCGCGATCGCCCAGGGCCAGACCGGCCAGTAGGCACGGATCGAGACGGGTCCGTTGGCCCTGCGCCAGCGCCTGCGATACTGGTCGAAACGATCACCGAAGCCGGCGCCGCATCATGCGGCGCCGGCTTGCGTTTGCGGGCAAGGCTTGCCTGGCTTGAACGGGCCGCCTAAGCGGGAGCCCGACCCCTCCACCCCCGCCGGAACCGTCCATGCCCTTCACCATCGCCACCTGGAACATCAATTCGGTGCGCCTGCGCATGCCGCTGGTGCAACGGCTTCTGGAGGAACGGCAGCCGGACATCCTGTGCCTGCAGGAGACCAAGTGCCCGAACGACCAGTTCCCGGAAAAGGCATTCAAGGCGCTGGGCTACCCGCACATCGCGATCCACGGCCAGAAGGGCTATCACGGCGTCGCCACCATCTCGAAGCAGCCCTTCGACGACATCGTCCGGCAGGATTTCTGCAGGATCGGCGATGCGCGGCACCTGTCGACGCGGCTGACGATCGGCGGGCGCCGGCTGCGGGTGCACAATTTCTACGTCCCGGCCGGTGGCGACGAGCCGGATCCGCAGGTCAACATCAAGTTCCGGCACAAGCTCGACTTCATCGAGGAGATGCGGCTGGTCAGCGCGGAGGCCGAACCGGGGGTGTCCTCGCTCCTGGTCGGCGATCTCAACATCGCGCCCTTCGAGACCGATGTCTGGTCGCACAAGCAGCTGCTGAAGGTGGTCTCGCACACGCCGGTGGAATGCGAGGGGCTCTTGCGCGCGCAGGGCGACGGGCGCTGGACCGACCTGATGCGCCACCACATCCCGGTGGACGAGCCGCTCTTCACCTGGTGGAGCTACCGCTCCAAGGACTGGGCCGCCTCCAACCGCGGCCGGCGCCTCGATCATATCTGGGGATCGCAGGACCTCGCCCCGGTGCTCACCGCGATCGACGTCATGAGCGAGGCGCGCAGCTGGGAACGGCCCTCCGACCATGTCCCTGTGCTGGCAAGCTTCGAACTCGGCTGAGGGGCGCGTCGGCGCGCCGCAAGCGCCGGTATCAGCGCGTGAACCGCGTCTCCAGGGCGAGGATGTTGCCGGTCATCTCGGTCAGGCGCGCCTTCAGCTTGGCATGCAGCCCGGCGGCGTAGTCGGGATATTCCTCCAGCATGCGCCGGAACAGCGGCCGGGTGATGCGGATCAGCTCGCAGTCGGTCAGCGTCCTGGCGCTGGCCGGGCGGCGGGTCTCGGTGATCAGCGCCAACTCGCCCAGAAGCGTGCCGGGGCCGTATGTGCCGACGATGACCTGTCGTTCCGGCCGGCCGCGCAACAATGCGATCTCGCCCGACACGATTACCAGGCCCGCGTCGGAGCGGGCATCCTCGCGGAAGACGAATTCGTCGCGGTGCAGCCGCCGGTGCTCGCCGCCGAAGGCCAGGAGCCGCAGCTGGTCGGCATGCAGATCCTCGAACAGGGGCACGTTGCGAAGGACGGCGATGTCGCTTTCGAGACTCATGTGGTCGGCGCACCGATCTCCTGCCGGCTTCGCGACGGCATGCCTGCTCAGCGCCGTCGCAGCTTCGGCTGCCCGTCGTTTCGTTTCCCCCGGCGCAGCCGGGCTCTGGTAGCCCGTGACGCGACCGTTAGCGAAAACCTATAGCGGAGCAGGCAATTGAAGGGAACTCGCGCATGGGCCCCCGATCCGGCGGTGCCGGCCGGCCGTCAGCAGGACATCGCGCCGGCCGTCGTCAGGGAACGAGCTTGTAGCCGCCGGATTCGGTGATCAGGATCCGCGCATTGGACGGGTCGGCCTCGATCTTCTGGCGCAGCCGGTAGACATGGGTCTCCAGCGTGTGGGTGGTGACGCCCGAATTGTAGCCCCACACCTCTTCCAAAAGCACGTCGCGGGTGATCACCCGGCGGTCGGCGCGGTAGAGATAGCGGATGATCGCCGTCTCCTTCTCGGTCAGGCGGACCTTGCCGCCCTTGTCGTCGAGCAGGATCTTCTGGCTTGGCTTGAAGATGTACGGTCCGACCTGGAAGGTCGCGTCCTCGCTGTTCTCGTGCTGTCGCAACTGGGCGCGGATGCGGGCCAGGAGGACGGCGAAGCGGAACGGCTTGGTGACGTAGTCGTTGGCGCCGGCCTCGAGACCGAGGATCGTATCGGAATCGGTGTCCTGGCCGGTGAGGATGATGATCGGCGCCTTGAAGCCGGTCTTGCGCAGGACCTTCACCGCCTCGCGGCCATCCATGTCGGGCAGGCCGACATCCATCACCACGAGGTCGATCAACCCGGCGCGCGCGGCATTGATGCCCTTGGTCGCGTCGGGCTCCTGAAGGACCGTGAACTCCTCGTGCAGGGAGAGCTGGTCGGCCAAGGTCTGCCTGAGATCCGTGTCGTCATCGACGATGAGAATGCTGCGTACGCTCATGCGGAATCGTTGCCCGATTTTCCATGCCGTCTGCCGCCGGTGCGGCACGCGGCTGTAACAATTCGTGATAGACATAGGCCGCTTTTCCGCCGTGTCAGGGGCCCGTTGCGAATGATTCCAAAAAAAAAGCCCGTTCTGACGGTCCGGCGGGCGCCGGGCGACAGGCGTCGCGGCATACTGGCGGCAGGCCCGCTGCGCCTGCGCTGCGCGCTCGGGCGGTCCGGCACCACGATCTTCAAGCGCGAGGGCGATGGTGCGACGCCGGTCGCTTCGATGGCACTCCTGTCCGCCTGGCACCGGCCGGGCCGCATGGTGCGCCCGGGCGCGCGGCTGGCGATCCGGCGGATTCGCGCCGATGTCGACGCTTGGTGCGATGCGGCCGATCACGCGGCCTATAACCGCCATGTCCGGCTGCCGTTTCCGGCGAGCGCCGAACGTCTGGCCAGGGCCGACCGGCTGTACGATTTTCTCGTGGTTCTCGACTGGAATATCCGCCAGCGGACACGCGGCCGGGGCAGTGCGATCTTCCTGCATGTCGCCAAGCCCGGCTATCTGCCGACGGAAGGCTGCGTCGCGGTCTCCCCATCCGACATGCTGCGGCTTGCGCCCTTCCTGGCGCTTGGCGCGCGCCTGACGGTGCGACGTTAAAGCGCCATCCGACCGGGAAGTGGCGCAAGGTCCGTCCTAACGGTTTGAATCGTCTTGCCAAGATTTCCGAGACCGATTGCCGTCTTTGGCCGAGGATGCAGTCCGCAGCATCGATCCCAGCGATCGCCATGCAACCACCCCGGACCTTTCGTGTTGCTCGCAAACGCCCGGGCTCTCGTGCGGAGTGACCGCCCGGGCCGGGCCGAGCTTGCAGGAGACGGACATGGACCGCAGCGAGAACACCGACAAGCCGATGATCGAGCAGTACGACCAGCCGACCGGCGGCTGGGGCTCGGTCAAGTCGCTCCTCTCCCACGCCAAGGCGGAGGGGATGCTGGCGTCGACGCTCTGGGCGACCATGCAGCGGCAGAACAAGGCCGACGGCTACCAGTGCGTGTCCTGCTCCTGGGCCAAGCCGGCCGATCCCCACACTTTCGAATATTGCGAGAACGGCGCCAAGGCGACGATCTGGGAGACAACGCCGAAGCGCTGCGACCGCGAGTTCTTCGCCCGGCACAAGGTGAGCGAGCTTCTGGAGTGGACGGACCACGACCTGGAGAAGCAGGGGCGGCTGACGACCCCGATGCGCTACGACCACACGCTCGACCAGTATGTGCCGGTGAAATGGGCGGACGCCTTCCGCGAGATCGCGGCCGAACTCAACGCCCTCGATCCAAAATCCGCGGTCTTCTACGTCTCGGGTCGTGCCGCGCTCGAGACCTCGCACATGTGGCAATTGATGACCCGCATCTACGGGTCGAACAACCTGCCCGATTCCTCGAACATGTGCCACGAATCGACTTCGGTCGGCCTGCCGGAGTCGATTGGTTCGCCGGTCGGGACCGTGACGCTCGATGATTTCGAGCAGTGCGACATGATGTTCTTCTTCGGCCACAACACCGGGACGAATGCGCCGCGCCTGCTGCATTGGGTGCAGGAGGCGCGCAAGCGCGGCGCGCCGGTAATCACCTTCAACCCGGTGCTGGAGCGCGGCCTGATGCGCTTCAAGAACCCGCAATCGCCGATGGAAATGCTGTCCCCGGACGAGGGGACCAGGATGTCGAGCGACTATTACCAGCTGCGCGGTGGCGGCGACGTCGCCGCGATCGCGGGCATCGCCAAGGCGGTCTTCGCCCTCGACGACGCCGCCAGGGAGGCGGGTCGTCCCCGTGTTCTCGACGTCGACTTCATCTCGGTGCACAGCCACGGTTTCGAGGAGTACGAGCGCTTCGTGCGGAACGCGGACTGGAGCGAGATCGAGCGCTGCTGCGGCCTGTACCGCGACGATCTGGAACACGTCGCCCGGGTCTATTCCAAGGCCGAGAAGGTCATCGCCAATTACGGCATGGGCCTCACCCAGCACCGGCACGGCATCGAGAACGTCCAGATGCTGGTCAATCTCCTCCTGATGCGCGGCATGATCGGCAAGCCGGGCGCCGGCATCTCGCCGATCCGCGGCCATTCCAACGTGCAGGGCCAGCGCACGGTCGGCATCACCGAGAAGCCGAAGCTGATTCCGGTGGAGACCTTCGAGACGCTCTACAACTTCACCGTTCCCAAGGAGGACGGGCTCGACACGGTGGGAACCTGCGAGGGCATCCTCGACGGCTCGGTGAAGGCCTTCGTCGCGCTCGGCGGCAATTTCTCCCGCGCCATTCCCGATACGGCCCGCATGGAGGAAGCCTGGCGGCGCATGCGCCTCAACGTGCAGATCTCCACCAAGCTGAACCGCAATCACCTGCTCACTTCGGAGATCAACTACATCCTGCCCTGCATCGGCCGCATCGAGCGCGACGTGCAGGCGAGCGGTCCGCAGACCGTGTCGATGGAGGATTCCACCGCCTGCATCCATGCGTCCCTCGGCGAGCGCGAACCGGCGTCCCGGGAGCTCCTGTCGGAACCGAAGATCGTCGGTGAACTGGCCAAGGCGCTGGTGCCCGGCAAGTCGACCGTGCCGTGGGACGCATGGGTGGGCGACTATTCCAAGGTCCGCGACGCCATCGAGCGCGCCTATCCGGTCGATTTCAAGGACTACAACCGCCGGATGGGCACGCCCGGCGGCTTCCACCGCGACATCGGCGCCTGCTACCGGGATTGGCGGACCGACACCGGCAAGGCGAACTTCCTGACGCCGGAGACCTTCGACGTCGATCCCGACATCGACACGAGCAATGCCGATGTCCTCAAGCTGATGACGCTGCGCTCCAACGACCAGTTCAACACCACGATCTACGGCTATGACGACCGCCTGCGCGGCGTGTCCGGCACGCGCATGGTGATCCTGATGAACGCGGAGGACATGCAGCGTCTCGGCCTGCGCGACGACGACCGGGTCGATGTCGAGACCCATACCGACGACGGGATCGTGCGGAAGGTGGAGGATTACCGGGTGCACACCTGGTCGATCCCCAAGGGCAATTGCGGCGGCTATTATCCGGAGCTGAACGCCCTGATGCCGCTCTGGCACCATTCGCGCCGGGCGCATGTGCCGGCGGCCAAGTCGATTCCCGTGCGGCTGACCAAGCGCAAGGCGGCCGCCGCCGCCTGACGGCCTCTGCCTGGCAGGACCGTCGCGGATCACGTGGGTGCCTGACCGCTAGGCGCCCTTCCACCGCCAGACATTGGTCCGCTTGATCTCGGCATCTTCCAGCGCGCGGGTGACCGGCACCGCGTAGGTCGAAAGCCGCACGACGCGGTCCGACGGCAGATAGGCGCGGCCGGGATCGCCGACGAGGACCTCCACGCCATCGGCGACGAGCCGGTCGAACCATGGCGCAATCCGCCGCGCCATGGCGGCGTCGAAGAAGACGTCGCCGGCCAGCAGCAGGTCGGCATCCATACTTTCCCCCACCCGGTCGCGGCCATCGAAGGCGACTTCGACGTTATTCAGATCGGCATTGAGACGGGTGGCGGCAGCGCAGAAGGGGTCGATGTCGTAGCCGGTGACGGCGGCTGCGCCGGATCGCGCCGCGGCGATCGCGACCAGTCCCGAGCCGGTTGCGAAGTCGGCGACGCGCCGGCCGCGCACCAGAGCGGGATGATCCAGGACGTGCCGGGCCAGCGCCTGTCCGCCGGCCCAGGCAAATGCCCAGAAGGGCGGCGGCAGGCCGATGGCGTTCAGCTCGTCCTCCGTCTTCAGCCACAGATCATGCGCCTCGTCGGCGAGATGCAGCCGGATTTCGGGAACGTGCGGCGGCGACAGGACCGCCGTATTGGCCAGGATGAACCCTTCCGGGTGGGGCGATCCGCCGGCACCGTTCATGGCGCGGCGGGCCGCCGGAATGCGAACGCTGCGGCGGGGCAGCGTCGGCCGCCCGCGCCGCTGTGCAGGGGCCGGATCAGCCGGCGCTCTTCACCCGATCGCTTTCGGCGCGCAGCTTGTCGATCAGGATCGACGCATCCGCCTTGCTCAGCGTGTCGTCGAAGGGCTGGCCGGTCTCCTCGCAGAGCGTCTTGAGATAGGACGCTTGGGCACCGGTCATCGGCTCGCCGCCCGTCGTCCACTCTTCCGGGTCCTTTTCGGTGTTGGAGCCCGTGTCGACCTTGGCATTTGCAGTATCCATGATGTCTCTCCGAAGGGTGTGATGTTCCGGAAATGTTCATGACACGGCTCCGTTCCCGCGATGGGCGAGGATGTCGCGGTTGCGGTTATTTGCCCATGGCCCTGGCGGGATCGAGACCGCCCATCTGGCAGACCTTGCGGAACTCGTCCGGCTCGACCGGCTGCACCGAAAGACGGGAATTGTTGACCAGCACCATGTCCTTGAGCGCCGGCTCGGCCTTGACCGCGTCGAGGGTCACCGGGTCGGGCACGTCCATCAGCGCCTTGATGTCGACGCACTCCCACTTGCCGTCCTTGGCCGTGGAATCGGGATGCGCCTCGGCGATCACCTCGACGATCCCGACGACGGCCTTGCCCTCGTTGGAATGGTAGAAGAAGCCGCGGTCGCCGACCTTCATCTCGCGCATGAAGTTGCGGGCCTGGTAGTTGCGGACGCCGTCCCACTCCTGCCCCTTGTCGCCGGCCTTCTTCTGGTGGTCGAAGGACCATTTGAACGGCTCGGACTTGAACAGCCAGTAGCGCATGTCCCCGCTCATGCCGTCGCAGCCGGGTTCTTGATGGCCCAGTTCCAGGGGCGCACATCGACCTTGGCGAAGAGCCCGACACCGGCATAGGGGTCCCTGGCCGCCGTCGCCTTCGCCGCCTCTAGCGAGTCCGCCTCGATCACCACGAGACTGCCGCAGGGCTTGTCGTCGGGCCCGAGGAAGGGGCCGGCGAATCTCAGCGCGTCGCCGAGACCGTCGAGAAAGGCGAGATGGTCGGCGCGGGTGTCGAGGCGCAGTTGCAGCGAATCCGGCTTGTCGTCGCAGAGAATGGCAAAGAGCATCGGGTGATCCTCGTCTTTCGGTTCAGCGGAACGGCATGCAGGCTGCAGCCTTGTGCCGCGGGTTCAAACGGTTTCCCGCTTCAGGGGGCGGGCGAGCAGGGCCTCGATCGCCGCGTCCATGTCGAGCTTGCCGGCCAGGATGGCGGCGACGGTCGCGATGATCGGCGCGTCGATGCCATGGGTCTTAGCAAGGCGGGCGGCGATCTCGGCGGTGAAGACTCCCTCGGCAAGCTTCAGTCCGGTGCGATCGTCGCCGCGCCCGAGCGCCATGCCATAGGCGAAATTGCGCGACTGGGCACTGGAGCAGGTGAGGACGAGATCGCCGAGGCCGGAGAGCCCCATCAGCGTCTCCGGCTGGCCGCCGAGCGCCGCACCGAGGCGGCGCAGCTCGACGAAGCCGCGGGTGACGATGGCGGCCTGGGCGGAGGCGCCGAGGCCGCGGCCGGCCACTGCGCCGGCGGCCAGCGCCAGGACGTTCTTCAGGGATCCGCCGGCCTCGACGCCGCGCATGTCGGCGGAGGCGTAGCAGCGGAATGTGTCGGTCGACAGGAGCCGGGCGGTGGCATCGGCGGTCTCGGCCTGCGCGGCCGCAACGGTGACCGCGGTGGGCAGGCTGCGCGCCACGTCGGCGGCAAAGCTCGGGCCGGAGAGCACGGCGAGCCGGCGGCCCGGCAGTTCCGCTTCCAGGATCGCCGTGGCGAAGCGGCCGGTGTCGCGTTCGATACCCTTGGAGCAGAGGATTGCCACGGCATCTGCACCGACATGCGGCGCCAGGCTGGCTGCGACGCTGCGCAGGCTCTGGGCCGGCACGACGAACAGGATGGTATGCGCGCCCGCCAGTGCCGCGGCCGAGTCGGTCGTCGCGCTCAGACCCTCGGGCAGCGGCGTGTCGGGTAGATAGCGCGGGTTGCGGCGGGTCTGGTTGATCGCGGCGACCGTTTCGCCATCGC
This sequence comes from Aurantimonas sp. A2-1-M11, assembly GCF_036549475.1. NCBI lineage: Bacteria > Pseudomonadati > Pseudomonadota > Alphaproteobacteria > Hyphomicrobiales > Aurantimonadaceae > Aurantimonas > Aurantimonas sp. A2-1-M11. Next base: position 38,419 of record NZ_JAZHLI010000024.1, read on the forward strand.
GGGCCAGGATCCGCGGCGCATGGCCGGCGCGCGCATAGAGGCACCCCAGCGCGGTGCCCCAGGCGCCGCCGCCGACAATCGCAAAGCCGCTCATGCCTTGGCTCCGCGCCGGCCGAAGCCGATCATCGGCGCCGAATCGCCGTCCAGCGGCCAGCGCGAGCGAACCGGCGCATCGAGGCCGTCGACCAGCCCGGCCTCGAAGCGTTCGAGCCCGGCATGGGCGATCATGGCGGCATTGTCGGTGCAGAGCGCGGCCGGCGGCGCCACCAGCCGGACACCGGTCCGCACCGTTTCGGCCTCCAGCGCCGTGCGGATCGCCCGGTTGGCCGCGACGCCGCCGGCCACCGCCAGCACCGGATCGGCGAGATCGGGAAACCGCGCACGGAACTGCGTCAGGGCACGGCCCACCCGGTCCGCCAGGCTGTCGGCTGCCGCGGCCTGGAAGCCGGCACACAGATCGTCGACATCGCCGGGCGACAGCGGCGCGGCGGCTTCGGCGGCGAGGCGCAGGGCGGTCTTCAGGCCGGAGAAGGAGAAGTCCAGCCGCGGGTGGCCCTTCATCGGGCGCGGCAGGGCAAAGCGCTTCGGGTCGCCGGCAGCGGCGCGGGTTTCCACATGGGGCCCGCCGGGATTGGGCAGGCCGAGCAGCTTGGCGGTCTTGTCAAAGGCCTCGCCCAGCGCGTCGTCGATGGTCGTGCCCCAGCGCTCGTAGGCGCCGAGGCCGCGCACCAGCACGATCTGGCTGTGGCCGCCGGAGACCAGCAGCAGCAGATAGGGATAGGCGAGCCGGTCGGTCAGGCGCGGCGTCAGGGCGTGGCCTTCCAGATGGTTGATCGCCAGGAAGGGCAGGCCGCGCGCGGCGGCGATCGCCTTGCCGGTCATCGCCCCGACGATCAGGCCGCCGACGAGGCCGGGCCCGGTCGTTGCCGCCACCGCCGACAAATCGCCGAAGCCGATACCGGCCTCGTCCATCGCTGCCCGGACGATGCCGTCCAGCGCCTCGACATGGGCGCGGGCAGCGATCTCGGGCACGACGCCGCCGAAGGCGGCATGTTCCTCGACCTGGCTCAGCACCACGTTGGACAGGATCACCGGCGCGCCCGCACCGTCGCGGCCGACGACGGCGGCAGCGGTCTCGTCGCAGCTCGTCTCGATGCCGAGGATCAGGGGGCGGGGCAATTCGGGCGTCACGTCGGGTCCGGGCGGTGATGGCGTGCCGCCGACATAGGCGATCGGGGCGCGTCCCGCCACCGCCGATCTCCGGTGTCGATGACCGGCGGGGCATTTCCGAAAATCCCGCCGGGGCGGTTCCGGTGGGCGCTCCGGCGTCCTATGAACGAGGCAGGACCACATCGACAGCAACAGACGGGACAGACCATGGCCAGCGACAGCATCATCCGGATCGGCACGCGCGGAAGCCAGCTCGCCCAGGCGCAGGCGAGCGAGGTGCGCGCCCGGCTGATGGCAGCGCACGGCCTGCCGGAAGAAGCCTTCGAGATCGAGGTGATCTCGACGACTGGCGATCGCATCCTCGACCGGCCCCTGTCGGAAGTGGGCGGCAAGGGCCTCTTCACCAAGGAGATCGAGGCGGCGCTGCTCGACGGGCGCATCGACATCGCCGCCCATTCGTCCAAGGACATGGCGACCGCCTCGCCGGAGGGACTGGAAGTCTCAGCCTATCTGCCCCGCGAGGACGTGCGCGACGCCTTCATCGGCCGCACCGCGCCCACCATAGCCGAGCTGCCGCACGGGGCGACCATCGGTTCGGCCTCGCTGCGCCGCCAGTCGTTGCTGAAGCGGCTGCGCCCGGATCTCAAGGTGATCACCTTCCGCGGCAACGTCCAGAGCCGGCTGCGCAAGCTGGAGGAAGGGCACGTGGATGCCACGCTGCTGGCGCTCGCCGGCCTCAACCGCATGGCGATGAGCGACGTGGCGACGGAGATCCTGGAGGTCGACCGCTTTCCGCCGGCGCCGGGGCAGGGGGCGATCTGCATCCAGAACCGGATCGGCGACGAACGGGTGCACGACCTCGTGGCGGCGATCGCCGACCCGTGGACGACGGTGGCGCTGACGGCCGAGCGGGCGTTCCTCGCCGAGCTCGACGGCTCCTGCCGCACACCGATCGCCGCCCATGCGGTGCTGGCCGATGGCACGATCACCCTGCACGGCATGATCCTCACCCCGGATGGCAGCCAGATGCACGAGACGCGGCGCACCGGCATCGCAACCGAGGCCCAAGCGCTGGGCAGGCTTGCCGGCCGCGACGTGCTCGATGCCGCCGGGCCGGGCTTCTTCGACGGCTGGGGCGCCTGAAGGAACGGCTGGCGCGGCGATGGTCCGGATCCTGATCCTGCGGGAGGCTCAGGCGGCGGCACGAACGGCCGACGACCTGGCAGCGCGGGGCCATGAGCCGCTGGTGCTGCCGCTGGAATCGTCGCAGGCGATCGCCGGTCCGGCACCAGCGGGCGCGTTCGCCGGATTCGCAGCGACCAGCGCCCGGGCCGTTCCCGCGCTGGCCGCTGCCTTTCCCGGTGATGCACGACCGGTCTTCGCGGTCGGGGAGCGCACCGGCGCGGCGCTCGCGGCAGCAGGTTTTCCCGACGTGCGCGTCGCTGCGGGCGAGGCCCAGAGCATCGGCCGGCTGGCCTTCGCGGCGGGTTTCGGCGGGGCAGACACGATCCTCTATGCCGCCGGGCGTCCGCGCACGGGCACGCTGGAGACCGCGCTGTCGGCGGCCGGCGTCGGCTGCCGGGTCTGGGAGGTCTACGAGACGATCGCGCTGCGTCCCGAGCGCGCCGCCGTCGTTGCGGCTCTCGGGGCCGGGCCGCCCGATGCGGTGCTGCTGCTTTCGGCCGGGCAGGCGGCGACCTATGGAGACCTCGTCGCGCGGTTTGCCGACCTCTTCACCCCGCCCCCGCAGATCCTGGCCTTGTCGGCGAGAATCGCCGCCGCCCTGCCGCCGAATCTAGCCGAAACGGCGCAACTATCTCGCGACACACGGCTTGTCTCGCTTTTCGAACGGCTCGACTAACCTAGTTGATGGGTCAGGTTTCATGCGGTGCTTGCGCGACCCATGGGAATGAAGGACGAATAGCGTGAATGCGTACGGTGCGGACATCCAGCCGATATCCCTGCCGAGCCCGGTGAGAATGGAGCAGACGCGATGACCAACCGTCCCCGGCGCACTCGGCCGACCAAGACGCGCGGCCAGACGATCGACCTCAAGGCGGAAAAGAACAAACCGGTGACCGACAACGACAAGAACGCCAGCGATCCGAAGGCATCCGCCCGGCCCGATGCCCCGACGGGCCCGACCGGTGCTGCGCAGGACGACAAGGCCGGCCCGGCAGCGAGCGCCAGACCGGCGGCATCGGCCGACACGGCCAAGAGCGACGTGAAATACACCTCCAGCCGCGGCACGAGCACGTCCGGGTCGAAGGCGGACGATGCGTCACCGGCTAGCTCGGCCAAGCCGGCAACCCCGGCGGCAAGCAAGAGCGACGCTGCCAAGGATGATGCCGGCAAGGCCGAGACGCCGAATCCGGCAACCGCTGCGTCCGCGACGTCCAAGCCTGCGGACGGTCCCAAGCCGTCGGACACGGCAAAGGCCACCGGCGCGACGGCGGCTGCGGCAAGCGCGGCTCCTGTCTCGGCAAGCCCGAAGACCGACGCCGCAAAGTCGTCGACCCCGGGCACGCCGTCGCCGGCCGCAGCATCGACGACGTCATCCCCCTCCGCGTCTTCGGGAACGCCCTCGAAGACGACAACGCCATCTTCCGGCAGCCCGGTCTCCGGCTCCGCCAAGCCGGCCGCGGCGAGCAGTGCGGCGTCGTCCACGCCCGGCTCGACCGGTTCGGGATCGTCCGCCCCGAGCGGCGCGTCTGCCACGTCAGGCTCGAGCGCGAAGCCCGCGTCGTCGGCCGCTTCCCCATCCGCCATGTCCTCCGGTTCGACAGCCGGCAAGGCCATCGGGTCCGGACCGACGGGCCCGCGTGCGACCCCCGGCCCCTCCACCACGACATCCAGCAGCACGCCGTCCGCCGGCACGGCGAGCAAACCGTCCTCCGCGTCGACCGGTGCTTCGACGCCCACCTCCAGCACCTCCAGCGCAAGTGCGTCCCGCGCGGACGGAGCGTCCCCGGCGCGGACGCCGACCCCGGCCGCGAAAGAGACCTCGTCGGGGCTCGGCTTCGGCGGAGCGGCCGCGGCCGGCATCGTCGGCGCGATCGTCGCGCTAATTGGAGGCGCGGCCCTGCAGTCGGCGGGTTATCTGCCGAGCCTCGGGGCTCAGGAACAGGTCGCCGAGGGCGAGTATGCCAGTACGACCACGGTGCAGGATCTGAGCGGCGAACTGGCAGCGTTGCGCGAGCAGGTCTCGGCGCTTCCGGCCACGCCCGCCGACGACGAGGGGGCGCAGGCCCTGACGGCACGCGTCGACGCGCTGGAACAGGCGGCGGCAGCCCCGGCCGACGACAGCGCCGCGACGGCCGCGGAGGCAGCCAGCCAGGCAGCGGAGAGCGCGACCCAGACCGCGAACGCCGCCCAGCAATCGGCCGATCAGGCCGGCCAGACCGCGAGCGCCGCCCAAGAGACCGCGACGACGGCGCAGGAGACGGCAACGGCTGCAGAGGCAGCTGCGACGCAGGCCCAGGAGGCTGCAGCCGCCGCCCAGTCGAGCGCCGATTCGGCCAATGAGGCCGCCAGCGCGGCCCAGGAGACGGCGTCCGGCGCTCAGGACGGCGTGACAGCGATCAACGAGACGCTTTCGGACATCGACAGCCGGATCGCCGCCGTCGAGGCGCGCAATCTGCAGGCGTCCCAGGCCTTTGCGGCCGCCAATCTCAAGTCGGCCATCGATACGGGCGGCCCGTTCATGCAGCAGCTCGAGAACTACGCCCAGATCGCCGGCGGCGAGGGTGCGACCGAGGAATTGCGCGCGCTTGCGGCGGACGGCGTGCCGACCGAGCAGGAGCTGGCCTCGCGCTGGCCCGACGTCGAGGACCGCATCGCCGCACAGCTGACGCCCGTCGCGCCGGATGCGCCGGTGGGTGACCAGCTTCTGTCGGGCCTGCGCTCGCTGGTGCAGGTGCGGCCCGTCGAGCCGTCGGCCTCGGCGACGCCCGGCGAAGGCGGACCCAATGCCAGCCTGGCACGGCTCGACGCCGCGATCGGCGCGGGCGATCTCGCCGGCTGGACCGAAGAATGGCAGACGCTTCCCGAGGCAGCCAGGACGGCGAGCCAGGACTTCGCCGATCAGGTGGAAGCCCGGCTGACCGCCGACCGGGTCATTGCCGACGCGCTTGCGTCGGCCACGGCGCCGGCACCCCCGGCCGCCCAGGACAACCAGGGCTAAGGAACAGACATGCTGCGAATCCTCGCCTTCCTTCTCGTCGTTCTGGCCGCCGGCATCGGTTTTGCCTGGCTGGCCGACAATCCGGGAAGCGTCACCTTCGTCTGGCAGGGCCAACAGGTCGAGACCAGCCTGATGGTCTTCCTGATCAGCCTCGGCCTCCTGATCTTCGCCGTGCTCCTGGTGGTGGGGCTGGTGCGCGCGTTCTTCGCGACACCCGGCGCGATCGGCCACTGGTGGAGTACCCGCCGGCGCGACCGCGGCTACAAGGCGCTGTCGAGCGGCATCATTGCGGCCGGGGCCGGCGACGCCATCCTCGCCCGGCGCATGACCAAGCGCAGCGACAAGCTCCTGAGCGCGCGCCAAGAGCCGCTGATCCGTTTCCTCGACGCCCAGACGGCGATGATCGAGGGCGACCATGCCCGTGCCCGTTCCGCCTTCGAGCAGATGGAGCGTGACCCCGAGACCCGTCTCCTGGCGTTGCGCGGCCTGTTTCTGGAAGCCGAGCGCGTCGGCGACGAATCCGCGGCGCGCCATTATGCCGAGCGGGCAGTGCGGATTGCGCCGCATGTGCCCTGGGCCGGCGGCGCCGTGCTGGAATCGAAGTCGCTGGCCGGCGACTGGGATGGTGCGCTGGCGATCCTGGAAGCGCAGAAGAACACGCGTCTGGTCGACCGCGACGAATCCAAGCGGTTGCGCGCCGTGCTCCTGACAGCCAAGGCCATGACCCTTTCGGAGCGCGATCCGTCCGCCGCCAAGAGTGCCGGGCTGGAAGCACAGAAGCTCGCGCCGAACCTGCCGCCGGCCGCCCTGGTGGCGGCCGAGGCGCTGTTCCGTTTGGGCGACCTGAGGCGCGGATCCAAGGTGCTGGAAACGAGCTGGTCGAGCCAGCCGCATCCCGACATCGCCGAGGCCTATGTGCATGCCCGGCCGGGCGATTCGCCCGAAGACCNACCTGAGGCGCGGATCCAAGGTGCTGGAAACGAGCTGGTCGAGCCAGCCGCATCCCGACATCGCCGAGGCCTATGTGCATGCCCGGCCGGGCGATTCGCCCGAAGACCGATTGAAGCGCGCGCGCAAGCTGCACGGGCTGCATGGGGGCGCGGCCGCCGAGATGTGCCTCGCCAGGGCAGCGCTCGACGCCGGGGAATTCGAACTGGCCCGCAAATCCGCCCTGGCGGCGGCCGATGCGGAGCCGCGCGAGAGCACCTATCTCCTGCTCGCCGACATCGAGGAAGCGCAGACCGGCGAAGTCGGCCGGGTGCGCGAATGGCTGGGACGCGCCATCCGGGCGCCTCGCGATCCGGCCTGGACCGCCGATGGTTTCGTCTCGCGGACATGGGCACCGGTCTCGCCGGTGACCGGGCGTATCGACGCCTTCGAGTGGAAGGTGCCGGTGGAGCGGATCGGCGAGCATGACGGTCCAATGATCGATGCCCACGAGGCGGAGGCTGCTGATCGCGCCGAGGCCAGGACGATCGGCCCCGAGGCGTCCGCCCCAGAGAGCACGAAGCCCGCCGCCCCGGTCACGCCGGCAGTGACCACTCCCGAGCCTGCGGCGTCCGGCAAGTCCGAACCTGCGGCAAAGACCGAGCCGGCGGTAAAGCCTGCCGCCAACGGTGCGGGCGCCGCTCCGGCCGCGCCTCCGCCAGTGCCCAGGGAACCGACCCCTGCGGCACCGCCTGTCGAACCGAAAAAGGCCGGCACGGGCGACGCGCCGAAGGAAGCCAAACCTGCGCCGACCAGCGAAGAGCGCAAGGAAGCGCGGTTCGGCTGACGGGCCCTGACCGGCCGAAGGCCATCCACGGCGAGGATTGATGTTCGAGGCATTTCGGGATTTCCTGCGGAATATCGGCAGCGGACCGGCGGACGACCGCCCGGATCCCGCCGACGACGTGCGCGTGGCCACCGCCGCCCTGCTGTTTCACGTCGTGCGGGCGGACGGCGTGGTGACCGAGGAGGAGCGCACGCGCCTCCACGCCGTTCTGCGCGAGGAATTCGCGCTGGCACCGGAGGAGGTGGACAGGATCGCGGAAGCCGGCGGGGAGGCCGATACCGAGGCCGTGGACCTCTACAATTTCACCTCGGTCCTGAAGAGCCGGCTGGGGGAGGCTGAGCGAGTCCGCTTCGTGGAGCTCCTATGGGAGGTGACCTATGCAGACGGTTCGGTCCACGAGTTGGAGGACAATCTGATCTGGCGCGTCTCCGACCTGCTCGGCGTCTCGACGCGGGATCGGATGTTGATGAAGCGGGAGGCAGCGAGCAGGAGCGGGGTCTCCGACTGATTACATGGCCTATTACGACAAGCGCATCAGCGACGGCGCCGAGACCGTCGCCCAGGCGATCGCCCGGCACGCCTACACGCTGGAGATCGACGATCCTCGCCCGATCCTCGTCGTCCTGCATCAGGAAAGCTCGACACCGGGCCGGGTCGGGCAGGTGTTCCAGGCCCATGGCGTGGGCATGGACATCCGCCGGCCCGTCATGGGCGACGCCCTGCCGGAAACGCTGGAGGAACATCGCGGTGCGGTCGTCTTCGGCGGACCGCCGAGCGCCAACGACACCGACGCCCATCTGGTCCGCGAGATCGAGTGGATGAAGGTGCCGCTTGCCGAGGAGCGTCCCTTTCTCGGCATCTGCCTCGGCGCCCAGATGCTCGCCAAACATCTGGGCGCGAGCGTGGGGAGCCATGACGAGGGGCTGGCCGAGGTGGGTTTCTATCCGCTGAAGGCGACCCCGCAGGGCCGCACACTGCTGCCGCACTGGCCGGAGATGGTCTATCAATGGCACCGCGAAGGCTTCGATCTGCCGTCGGGCGCGACACTGCTCGCCGAGGGGGACTGGTATCCGAACCAGGCCTTCAGCTACGGCCCGCATGCCTATGGCGTCCAGTTCCATGCCGAACTCACCCTGGCCATGATGCATCGCTGGACGACCCGCGGGCACGAACGCCTGGCCCTTCCGGGGGCTCAGGGACGTCGCAAGCATTTCGACGGCCGGGCGATCTACGACGCGCCGGTACGTCGCTGGCTGGACGAATTCCTCGCCCGCATCTTCGGCGCCCACCCGAAGCCCTGACGCGCATCTTCTCAAACGCCTCGACGTGAAGTAGCGGTCGGTCGGGCGCGGAGTACCGCGTGGAAGGGCGACCGGCGGGCCGGATGTTCCGCACGCGCTCGTTCTGCGCGACTGGAGTTGGCATGATCGAAAAACGGCTGGTGTTTGTGTTTCCGGGCTTCGAGCCCATGCCGATCACCGCCCATATGGACCGCTTCGCCCGGGCTGCGGCCCGTTCGGCGCCGATCTGGGATGCCCGGCTCGCCATCGAACCCACCGATCGTCGCGAGGCAAGCGATGCGCCGACGCGCCGCGGCCTGCTGCGGGCGGAACTGTCGGGCAGCGACTGGCGCACCCATACCGATCTCGTCTTCTGCGACTGGAGCGATCTCATCCTGTCCTATGCCGGACACTCGCCGCTCCGCCGCCTGTCGGCCGGCCTAGTCGGCCTTGCCGACTTTCTCTTCACCGGCACGGTGTTCCGCTATGCCCGTGTGAGCTGGCGCTATCTGTTCTTCTACCTGTTTCCGCTCGTCGTCATCGCCGCCGCGCTGCTGGGAGGATGGCTGGTGGCGGGTCTGGTCGCCGCACTGCTGCCGCTGACAGGCGTCGCCGGCGTGCTTGTCGCGGGATTGGCGGGGCTCGGGGCGGCCTGGCTGGTGCTGATGCTGGCCGACCGCCGGGTGCATGTCCTGACGGCGATGGACGACTGGGCGCTGGCCCGCGATCTGTGCCGCGGGCGCAATCCTGCCATCGCGCAACGGATCGACGAACATGCCAAGGCGATGCATCGTGCCGTCGCCGAAACGCAGGCAGGCGAGATCGTCATCGCCGCCCACAGCCTCGGCGCGAGCCTGGCCGTCCTCGCGCTCGCCCGGGCGCTGGCCGACGGGATGCGCTGCGACCGGCCGTTGCATGTGCTGACCGTCGGCTCCAGCCTGATGAAGACGGCGCTGCATCCGGCGGCGAGCGCGCAGCGTCAGGCGGTGCACGACCTGGTCGTGACCCGACGAATCGGCTGGACCGACTGCCAGGGGCTGTCCGACCCGATCAATTTCTACCGGTCGAACCCGGCCCGCTCGCTGGGGATACAGGGCGGCGAAACCCCGATCGTCGTGCGGATCCGCTTCAAGCGGCTGGTGACGCCAGAGACCTACAGGCGCATCAAGCGCGATTTCTTCCGCCTGCACCGGCAATTCGTCCTCGCAGTCGAGCGACGCAACGCCTATTCGTTCCACATGCTTCTGCTCGGACCCCGCCCACTGGCCGATTACGGCCGCCTGGAGACTGTCGACCTGCCGCCGCTTTCGCGCGCCGCAGCCGGCCCGGAGCCCAAGCCGTGACGCCCGCACTTGTTGGATCGGTCGCATGGGTACTGATGGTCGCCGGCTGGTATGTCATCCGTTATCCCTTCGAGCGGCGCGCCAGGCGCACCCGGGTCGAGCGCACGCGGCGCGGGCCGGCGGAAACACTGCGCATGGCGATCTCGCTGACCGGCCTCGGGCTTCTGCCGGGGGTGTTCGTGGCAACCGGCTGGCCGCGGAGCGCCACCTACGATCCGGCCTGGTGGCAGATCGGCCTCGGTCTCGTCGCCATGGCCGGCGCACTGGTGCTGTTCCGCAAGACCCACAAGGCGCTCGGCAAGATGTGGTCGGTCTCCCTCGACATCCGCGAGAAGCACAGGCTGGTGACGTCCGGCATCTACCGCCGGGTACGGCACCCCATGTACACGGCGTTCTGGACCATGGCGCTGGCGCAGGCGCTGCTGGTGCCCAACTGGATCGCCGGCCCGGCCGGCCTGATCGGCTTCGGCATCCTCTTTGCGGCCCGCGTCGCCCCGGAAGAGCGGATGATGGAAGAGGCGTTCGGCGACGAATACCGCGCCTACAAGGCGCGCACGGCGCGGATCATTCCCGGCCTCTTCTGATCCGGCGTCGACCGGTCACCGGCCGAGAATCGGAAGGCGAGACGCAGGTTCGGCCCCGTGAGAGCGCGTCTGCGCCTCGCCGGACGCACGGCCCCTAGCTACGCCCGTCATGGGGCAGTTCCGGCGCCGGCACCTCGGGCCGGGGCTCCGGCTCGGCCGGATGCGGCGACGTACGATAGACCGCATAGGAAGCGACGGCGATCATCCCGAGACCGGGAATGACGATCTGGGTGGCCAGGACCGGCTCGCCGATCCAGGCGCAGATCGCACCACCGACGAGGCCGGCGCCCATCTGGATGAAGCCCATCATTGCCGAGGCGGCGCCCGCCATGTGCGGGAAGGGCGCCAGCGACGCCGTGGTCATGGCCGGCATGACGAAGGCGATGCCGAAGGCATAGAGGCCGACCGGGACCATGATCGACAGATAGGACACCGGCAGAAGCGCGATCGACATCGCCATGGCCATCGCGCCGGCGGCGATGAAGCCGAGACCGACCGGCACCAGGCGATAGGCGCTGGTGCGGGTCATCAGGAAGCGCATGGCGAGCGAGCCCGAGAAGAACATGCCGGACTGGCCCAGCATCCCGATGCCGTACTGGGTGGGCGTCAGTCCGGCCCGATCGATCAGCACGAAGGGCAGCACCGTGGCGAGGGTGTACAGCGCCCCCACGGAGCCGGCGACGGTCAGGCTGGTTGCCATGAAGTGCCGGTTGGTGATGAGCCGGCGGTAGGCATGCAGGATCGCCTTCGGCCGGATGCGGCTGGGATCGGGCACGACGGTCTCGCGCATGGCGCCCAGGGTGACGCCGATGACGATCAGTCCGAAGAACGCCATGACGACGAAGATTGCGTACCAGCCGGCGAGTTCGAGCGTGATCCCGCCGATGGTCGGGGACACGGCCGGCCCCAGCGCCAGGATGATGCCGATCGTGTTCATGATGCGTGAGGACGTTTCGCCCTCGAACTGGTCCCGCACGATGGCGCGGGCCGTGGCGACACCCACCGAGGCGCCGACGCCCTGGAGCACGCGCGCGGCGATCAGCATTTCCACGTTCGCCGCCGCCATGGCCAGGATGGCGCCGGCGAGATAGAGCACCATGAAGCCGAGCGTGGTGATGCGCCGCCCGAACGCGTCGGACACCGGTCCGCAGACGAGCTGGGTCAACGCGAAGCCGGCGAAATAGACCGCCAGCGACAGCTTGATCATGGCTTCGGTGGTGTCGAACTCAATGACCAGCGTCGGCATGGCGGGCGTGTAGAGCGCCATGGATATCGGGCCGATCGCCACGAGGCAGCCGCCGATGAGGCTGGTCCGCCGCTCCGACATGATGGGAGCGCGGGCAGGATGTGCGGTCAAGGCGCAAGGTCCGTGATGGGTGACGGTCTCGAGGTGCGAAAGCGATGCCGCGGCAGGAAGGGCACCGTGCCAGGACGTCCGGCATCTAGGGCCGTCGCCCAACCCTGCCAGGCGAGAGCATCGGCCCGAAAACGACGATCGATTCCCGGACAAGCACGATGCGGTCATTCGGCAGGCGGGAGCGTCCCCTGTGCGTCTTGTCGCACGCGAGGCTCTAGGCGGCGCCCTTGACCGTGTCTTCTCCGACATCGGCCAGTGCGGCCCTGTCATCCGGGGCGTCGTCGCTGTCGCTCAGCGGGATGTTGGTCAGGTTCGCCCGCATCTTGCGCATGATCATGTCGACCGTCTTGCGCTCGTCCTCGGACAGGCCGCTGACGGTGCGCTCGTAGACCGCCAGCGCGACCGGGCGGGCTTCCTCGAAGACCCGTTCCGCCGAATTCGTCGGCGCGATGACCTTGGCGCGCCGGTCGTTGGGATCGACCGAGCGGCTGATCAGGCCGCGCGCTTCCAGGCGGTCGAGATAGGCCGACAGGGTCATCGGCTCGACGCCCATGCGCTCGGCCAGGACCGCCTGCCGCGAGCCGCTGTAGCGGCCGACATAGGCGAGCGCGCGGATTTCGCCTGGCGTCAGTTCCAGCCCGGCGTCGATGACGGCTTTCTCGAAGGCCTGGCGATAGAGCCGACCGAGATCCACAATGACGAAGCCAAGGGCATTGCCCGGTAGAAGTTGCGACATGATTGCGGCCCTTGCGTTTACATGTTCCGGCGAGCCGTACCGGCTCCGATTGACGTCACTCGCTCGTAGCGGAAGCGACCGATTTCGCTTCACAGCTCTTGCAGAATAGCACGACGGCCTTCCATTCGAACCCATCTCCCATCATCTACGCTTGGGTTCGGCCGACAGCCGAGGCGGATAAAGGCGAGACAGATGCACGATTTCCCCCACACGGTAACGCAAACCAATCATGAACTTGGCGGATTAGCCAACGAAGTGCCGAACTTCGACCAGTTTCGCGCCAAGGATTTTCCTGCCGCGTTCCGCACGGCGATGGCCGAGCACCTGACCGAGATTGCCGCGATCGCCGACAATCCCGCCCCGGCGAGCTTCGACAATACGGTGGCGGCGCTGGAGCGCGCCGGTCGGCAACTGGAGGCTGTGGCGCGGATCTTCTTCACCCTGGCCGGCGCCCATACGAGCCCACAGCTGCAGGAGGTGGAGCGCGACATTTCGCCGCTTCTCTCCCGTCACTCGTCTCAAATCACTCTCAACGCTGAACTTTTCGCTCGCATCGACGCCGTTCATGCGCGCCGGGCCGAGCTGGCAGAGCTGTCGGCCGAGGATCTGCGGTGTCTGGAGCGCATGCATGCGAGCTTCGTTCGCAGCGGCGCACGCCTCGAGGGCGCCGACCGTGAGAGGCTGGCGGAGATCGACGCCGAGCGGTCGTCCCTCGGCACGCGCTTTTCCCAGAACATCCTGGCGGACGAACACGATTGGGTGATGGCGCTCGGCAAGGAAGACCTCGACGGCCTGCCGGACGATCTTGTGTCCACCATGGCCGGCGTTGCCGCCGAGCGCGGCCTCGAGGGGCATGCCGTGACCCTGTCGCGGTCGGTGGTCGTTCCGTTCCTGTCCTATTCCACCCGGCGGGACCTGCGCGAGACGGTGTTCCGCGACTGGACCAGCCGCGGCGAGAACGAGGGCCCCTCCGACAACCGCCAGATCATGGCCGACATCCTGCGGCTGCGCAGCGAGAAGGCGCGGCTGCTCGGCTTCGAGAGCTTCGCGGCCTACAAGCTCGACGACACGATGGCCAAGACCCCCGCTGCCGTGCGCAATCTCCTCGAAGAGGTCTGGGAGCACGCCAAGGCGCGCGCCGCCAGCGATGCCGCGGCGCTGCGCAAGCTGGCCGGCGGGCGGGGCGACAATCATCCGCTGGCGCCGTGGGACTGGCGCTATTACGCCGAGCAGCGCCGACAGACGGAGTTCGCCATCGACGAGAGCGAGCTGAAGCCGTATTTCGAGCTCGACCGGATGATCACCGCCGCCTTCGACGTGGCGGGCCGGCTGTTCGGCCTGACCTTCACGCCGCTGCCGGACGCCAGGGCCTGGCATCCCGATGTGCGGGCCTGGCAGGTGAGTGACCGCGACGGCCGGCCACGCGGGCTCTTCCTCGGCGATTATTTCGCCCGGCAGTCGAAGCGGTCGGGCGCCTGGATGAGCGCCCTGCGCGGCCAGCACAAGCTCGATGGCGGGCAGCTACCGATCATCTACAACGTCTGCAATTTCGCCAAGCCGAGCGCGGGGCAGCCGGCGCTGCTGTCGCTGGACGATGCGCGCACGCTGTTTCATGAATTCGGCCACGCCCTGCACGGCCTTCTCTCCGACGTGACCTGGCCGTCGCTTGCCGGAACGGCGGTGGCGCGCGACTTCGTCGAACTGCCCTCGCAGCTCTACGAGCACTGGCTGACGGTGCCCTCGGTGCTGGAACAGCATGCCCGGCATGTAAGCACTGACGCCCCCCTGCCGAAGCCGCTGCTCGACAAGATGCTCGCCGCCAAGAGCTTCGATGCCGGGTTCGACACCGTGGAATATACCGCCTCGGCGCTGATCGATCTGGGGCTGCACGAAATGACGGAGGTGCCCGACAAGCCGCTGGCGGCCGAGCGGGCGATGCTGGACGACCTCGGCATGCCGGCCGAGATCGTCATGCGCCACCGCTCGCCGCACTTCGCGCACATCTTCTCGGGCGACGGCTATTCGGCGGGATACTATTCCTACATGTGGTCGGAAGTGCTGGACGCGGACGCCTTCGAGGCCTTCGAGGAGACCGGCGATCCCTTCGATCCGGGCACCGCGGAGCGGCTTCGGCAGCACGTCTATTCGGCCGGCAATTCCCGCGATGCCGCGGATCTCTACACGGCGTTTCGCGGGCGCATGCCGGCATCGGATGCGCTGCTGCGCAAGCGCGGATTCGTGGCGGACTGACACCGGTTCCAGAATACGCAGGCCGGGCCGAGATTTGGAATGACTCGAAAGTTTCGCAGGGCTGCAATCGCAGTGCCACGCAAAGGAACGATCGTGCGGGCCTCTTTCCACTGGAGGTCCATCGATGTCACGCTTTGCCCTGTCGCGCCGCCGCTTCCTCGCCTCGTCGGGAGCGGCTGCGCTCGTCGCCGGTTCCGGCCTCGCCATGCCGGCGATCAGCCGCGCGGCCAGCCGCCCAGCCTTCACCCACGGCGTCCAGACCGGCGACGTCGACGCGACCTCCGGCATGGTGTGGACGCGGGCCGACCGCCCGGCGCGCCTCGATTTCGAATGGGCGACGACCGAGAGCTTCTCCAACGTCCACAAGCTGCACAGCCTGACGACGCTGCCGGAATCGGACTTCACCGCCAAGCGGCTGATCGCCGGCCTGCCGTCGGACCAGGAGATCTTCTGGCGCGCCGTCGCCACCGACCTGGCTGACGTCAACGCCGTCTCCGAGCCGATCGTGGGACGCTTCCGCACAGCGCCGGCCTCGCGCCGCTCGGTGAAGTTCGCCTGGTCCGGCGACACGGTCGGGCAGGGCTGGGGCATCGACGAGAGCCGCGGCGGCATGAAGGCCTACGCCACCATGGCGCGTCATGCGCCGGACTTCTTCCTGCATTCGGGCGACACGATCTATGCCGACGGTCCGCTGAAGGAGAGCGTCGACCTGCCCGACGGCAGCGTCTGGAACAATGTCGTCATCCCCGAGAAGATGAAAGTCGCCGAGACGCTGGACGAATTCCGCGGCCAGTGGAAATACAATCTCATGGACGAGAACGTGAAGGCGATGAACGCCGCGGTCCCGACCTTCTTCCAGTGGTACGACCACGAGGTCATCAACAACTGGTCGTCGACGAAGGACCTGACCGCCGACGACCGCTATGCCGTCAAGGACGTCGCGCTCCTGGCCGCCCGCAGCGCCCGCGCCTTCCACGAGATGACGCCCATCGGCTACGTCGCCGAAGAGCCGGGCCGGGTCTATCGCAAGATCGCCTATGGCCCGCTGCTCGACGTGTTCTTCCTCGACCTGCGTTCCTATCGCGGAGGCAATACCGAGGGCATGCAGGACAATGCCTCCGAGGCGACGCAGATTCTGGGCGCCCGGCAGATCGCCTGGCTGAAGCGGGAACTGGCGAATTCGAACGCCACGTGGAAGGTCATCGCCTCCGACATGCCGATCGGCCTCGTGGTCTGGGACACCGTCGGCGAGACGAAGTTCGTCGAGGCGGTCGCCAACAGCGATGGTGGCGCGCCGAAGGGCCGCGAGATGGAATTCGCCGGCCTGCTGCGCTTCATCAAGTCGGCCGGCATCACCAACACGGTGTGGCTCACCGCCGACGTTCACTACACCGCGGCCCATCACTACAGCCCGGATCGCGCCGCCTTCCAGGATTTCGAGCCCTTCTGGGAGTTCGTGTCCGGTCCGATCCACGCCGGAACCTTCGGCCCCAACGACCTCGACATGACCTTCGGGCCGGAAGTGCGCTTCGTGAAGGCGCCGAGCGAGGAGCAGGGCGCCAACCTGCCGCCCTCCATGGGCCTGCAGTTCTTCGGCCTCGTCGAGATCGACGGCGACAGCGAGCAGATGACCGTCCGGCTGATGGATGCCGACGACGCGGAACTGTGGACGACGACCCTCGACCCGGTCCGCCAGGGCTGAGGCTCTCCTGTCGCGCCGACCTGCGAACCGTGACCCAGGCGGGCGAAAACTCGCCTGGGGCCCACCCCCCGGCGGATGGTCAGCTGTCCCGGATCGTCCTGTCGGGCCAGCGCCCCGCCACCGCGGGCCCGACGAACCGGCCGGTGATCGCGCTGCGATGCGCCCCGTGGGTTGAGCCGCCACCCCGGGTTTCACTGACCGTGGTCTTGGGATGCTTCGTGGCCTGCGATTTCGTCACGAACTGGCCGGAGCCGGCGTCCCGAAAGGTTTTACCGCTGCCGCTTTTCATTGCGTCATCCTTCCGCAAATTGTGCGAATCGACTGTCAACGCAATGAGAGTTCGGTGTTTGTTCCGTTGTGTCAAGCGATGCGAAGCACTTGTTTGCCCAACTCTGTTGTCGCGAGGCCTCGCAATGACTAGATATGTTGCTCATCCGGTCGTGGTCGAACCGCTGCAGATCGCTGCAGCGTGTTGGTCGCGCCGGATAAACGCGCCTCCACCTTTCGCACCTGCACAAATTGCTGTATGGGAGCGTGGAATTCGCGCCGGACGGACCATTGCTGGTCTCGCCACGGCCTTAACTCGTTTCCGGTGATACTTATGAAGCTCCGCAACATCGCGATCATCGCGCATGTCGATCATGGCAAGACCACACTCGTCGACAAGCTGCTGGCCCAGTCGGGCTCGTTCCGCGAAAACCAGCGCACCGAAGATCGCGCGATGGACTCCAACGACCTGGAGAAGGAGCGCGGCATCACGATCCTGGCCAAGGCCACTTCGGTGGAGTGGAAGGATACCCGCATCAACATCGTCGACACCCCGGGCCACGCCGATTTCGGCGGGGAGGTGGAGCGCATCCTGAACATGGTGGATGGCGCGGTGATCCTGGTCGACGCGTCGGAAGGCCCGATGCCGCAGACCAAGTTCGTGCTCGGCAAGGCGCTGAAGGTCGGCCTGAAGCCGATCGTGGCGATCAACAAGATCGACCGCTCGGACGAGCGCCACCAGGAAGTGCTGAACGAGATCTTCGACCTGTTTGTGTCGCTGGACGCCACCGAGGAGCAGCTCGACTTCCCGATCCTGTATGGCTCGGGCCGCGGCGGCTGGATGGCCGAGGAGCCGGAAGGCCCGCAGGACCAGGGCCTGACCCCGCTGTTCGACCTGATCCTGAAGCATGTCCCCGAGCCGGACACGGCCGGCAAGGACGAGCCGTTCAAGATGATCGGCACCATCCTCGAAGCCAACCCGTTCCTGGGACGCCTGATTACCGGCCGCATCCAGTCGGGCTCGATCCGGCCGAACCAGGCGGTCAAGGTGCTGCATGGGGACGGCAAGCTGCTCGAGAATGGCCGGATCTCCAAGATCCTTGCCTTCCGCGGCCTCGATCGCGTGCCGCTGGAATTTGCCGAAGCCGGTGACATCGTCGCCATCGCGGGCCTGTCGAAGGGCACCGTCGCCGACACCTTCTGCGATCCGGCCGTCACCGAGCCGCTCCACGCCCAGCCGATCGATCCGCCGACGGTGACGATGTCCTTCATCGTCAACGATTCGCCGCTGGCCGGCACCGAGGGCGACAAGGTCACCAGCCGCGTCATCCGTGACCGTCTCCTGAAGGAGGCCGAGGGCAACGTCGCGCTGAAGATCGAGGAAGCCGACGACAAGGATTCGTTCTACGTCTCGGGCCGCGGCGAGCTGCAGCTGGCCGTGCTGATCGAGACCATGCGCCGCGAAGGCTTCGAGATCGGCATCTCGCGGCCGCGCGTCGTCATGAAGGAAGGTGAGAACGGCGAGACTCTGGAGCCGATCGAAGAGGTGGTCATCGACGTCGACGAGGAGCATTCCGGCGTCGTCGTGCAGAAGATGAGCGAACGCAAGGCCGAGATGATCGAGCTGCGCCCGTCTGGCGGCGATCGCCAGCGCCTGGTCTTCCATGCGCCGACGCGCGGCCTCATCGGCTACCAGTCGGAGCTTCTGACCGACACACGCGGCACGGCGATCATGAACCGCCTGTTCCACTCCTACGCGCCGTTCAAGGGTGAGCTTCCGGGCCGCAACACCGGCGTCCTGATCTCCAACGACACCGGTGAGAGCGTGGCCTTCGCCATGTTCAACCTGGAAGATCGCGGCCCGATGGTCATCGACGCCGGCGTAAAGGTCTATGCCGGCATGATCATCGGCATCCACACCCGCGAGAACGACCTGGAAGTGAACGTCCTGAAGGGCAAGAAGCTGACCAACATGCGCGCGTCGGGCAAGGACGAGGCGATCAAGCTGACCCCGCCGATCCGCATGACGCTCGACCGGGCGCTGTCCTGGATCCAGGACGACGAGCTGGTCGAAGTGACGCCGAAGACCATCCGGCTGCGCAAGATCTATCTCGATTCCAACGAGCGCAAGCGCTTCGACAAGAGCCGCAAGGCGGCCTGATCCGCCACCGGCTTCGGGCCAGACAGAAAGGGCCGCGCATTCCATCGGGATGCGCGGCCTTTTTTCGTTGGGGCGGACCGATGCCGTCGGTGTCTTGAGATCGTGCGTCCTGTCGGCCGCGCGGTGCCCTATTCCGCGGCGTGCCGCGTGATGGCGCTGTCCTCGGAGGTCTGATCCCGGTACCAGGCCTGCGCGGCGGCAACGCCCGCGCCGAGCTCGATGCGGGCGCCGGCATCGGCCAGTGCCATCTCGGCGACGCCGAGCGCCGTCAGGCACATCGGCGCGTTCAGGTCGCCCAGATGGCCGATGCGGAACACCTTGCCGGAGAGCTGCCCCAGTCCGCCGCCCAGGGACGTGTCGTAGCGGTCATAGGCGGTGCGGATGACCCGGTTGGCGTCGACGCCGTCGGGCACGCGGATCGCCGACACCGTGTCGGAATGCCATTGCAGCGCCACGGCCTGCAGCTTCAGGCCCCAGGCGGCGACGCCGCGCCGCACGCCTTCGGCCAGCCGGTGATGGCGGGCGAAGACGTTGTCGAGGCCTTCCTCGAACAGCATGTCCAGCGCCGCCCGCAGCCCGTGGAAGAACTGCGTCGGCGGCGTGTAGGGGAAGAAGCCGTTGTCGTTGTGGGTGATCATGTCGGCGAAGGCGAAATAGGTGCGCTCCATCTTCGGCCGGTTGTCCCGGGCCGCCGCCAGTGCCTTGTCGGAGACGGCCAGGAAGGACAGGCCGGCCGGCAGCATGAACCCCTTCTGCGAACCGGCGACGGCGAGATCGACGCCCCATTCGTCCTGCCGGAAATCGATCGAGCCGATCGACGAGACGCCGTCGACGAAGATCAGGGCCGGGTGCTGGTGGGCATCGAGCAGTCGCCGGACGCCGGCGACGTCCGAGGTTACGCCCGTCGCGGTTTCGTTGTGGGTCACGAAGACGGCGCGGATCGCATGCGCCCTGTCGGCCGCGATGGCCTGCTCGTAGTCGTCGAGCGGCACGCCGGCGCCCCATTCCACGTCGATGGCATGGACGTCGAGCCCCAGGCGCTGGGCCATGTCGACCCACAGATGCGAGAACTGGCCGAAGCGCGACATCAGCACCTTGTCGCCACGGGCGAGGGTGTTCTGGATCGCCGCCTCCCAGGCGCCGGTGCCGGACGAGGGGTACATGAAGACCCGGCCCTCACGCATCCGGAAGACGCGCTTCAGGTCTTCGAAGAGCGGCAGCGACAGCTCCGGAAAATCGGGTGCGCGCTGGTCCTCCATGGTCACGTTCATGGCCCGCCGGACGCGTTCCGGCACGTTGGTGGGGCCCGGAATGTAGAGATGCCGGATGCCGTGCTTCATGCGATCCTCCCAGATGCGCGGCCGCGCGGACGCAATCCGCCCGCTTGTGGTCGGGGTACTGTAATCGGCAGCGCCGGTTAGGCAAAGTTTCAAATTCTGAACCAAGGATAAGAAATTCTGACGGGCGGGCCCGGGCCAGATGGCGGGTGGACAGGTTCGGGCCGCTGCCCGACATTGCCGCCAACCCAATCACGAGGACATGGATGCCATGGGACTTCTTTCCGGCCTGATGGGCCTATCCAGCGATGCCGACGTGGAAGCGGTGGAGGCCGATCTCGCGCCGATCCTCCTGCCCGACGAGCCGGTGGAACTCGCCTTCCAGGTCGTGCGCGACCTGCTGGTCTTCACCGACCTGCGCCTGATCATGGTGGACAAGCAGGGCATGACCGGCCGCAAGCGGCACATCCAGTCGCTGCCCTATCGGTCGATCACCATGTTCGCGATCGAGACGGCCGGCAGCTTCGACGCGGATTCGGAAATGACGCTGTGGGTCTCCGGACAGCCGCCGATCACCCGGCCGCTGTCGCGCCGCGCCGACATTGCCGGCATCCAGCGGGCGTTGGCGCAGGGCGTCCTGGCCCGCAAATAGCCCGCGGTCGATCCATCCAGCCGGTAAAAACCGGGGGATAGCGCGTCACGGCGCCCCTGTCGGACTCCGAGACCACTACAGTTGCCCGCGAATCGCCGGACGTCCCGGCGAGCCGAGACGGATCGTTCCATGTGGTGTATGGTTAAGCTTCCATGAAGACGCTTGCCGCCGAAATCCGCCTGGCCGAACCGCGTGATGCCCCCGAGTTGTCGGCCGTCCACGACGCGTCCTGGCGCGGCGCTTATGGCGGTCTCATCCCGCATCGCTGCCTGGAGAAGATGATCGGCCGGCGCGACGCCGGCTGGTGGAGCGGCGCGATCCGCAGCGGCGCAGCGATCCTCGTCGTGGAATTTGCCGGCGCGCCGGTGGGCTACGCCACGCTCGGCCGCAACCGCACCAGGGCGTTCCAGGCCGAGGGCGAGATCTACGAGCTTTATCTCCAGCCGGAATATCAGGGGCTCGGCTTCGGCAAGCGCCTGTTCAAGTCCGCCGTCGACCTGCTGCAGGAGCGCGGGCTGAAGGGCCTCGTGGTCTGGGCACTGGCGGAAAACCACCGGGCGATCGAATTCTATGGCCGTCTCGGCGGCCGCGACATCGCCCAAGGCAGCGAGCGCTTCGAGACCCGCGAGGTCGCCAAGGTCGCGTTCGTCTGGACCTGACCGGCGGCCGGCCGACGGACCGCTCCGGCACCTTCACAGGCTTTGTTGCACCGCATCCCCGGAGCGGCTAGAGCGTCTGCGGAAACCGCACCTGCAACGCGCGATCATAGGTCGGCACGGGTCGCATGCGCCTCCTCCGGGAAGCGCAGGCGGGCCGCCCGTTCGGATCGACAGGCCACATCTGGAAGGAAGACCCATGCGCATCGACGCGATCGCCCGCGGCAACAACCCGCCGGAAGACATCAACGTCATCATCGAAGTGCCGCTGGGCGGCCATCCGATCAAATACGAGATGGACAAGGAAGCCGGCTGCCTGGTCGTCGACCGTTTCCTCTACACGCCGATGACCTATCCGGGCAATTACGGCTTCGTGCCGCACACCCTGTCCGACGATGGCGATCCGATCGACGTACTGATCTGCAACACCCGCCCGCTGTTTCCCGGTTGCGTGATCAATTGCCGCCCGATCGGCGTGCTGGTCATGGAAGACAACAGCGGCGAGGACGAGAAGATCATCGCCGTG
The DNA here is from genome assembly GCF_036549475.1 of Aurantimonas sp. A2-1-M11. Lineage (NCBI taxonomy): Bacteria > Pseudomonadati > Pseudomonadota > Alphaproteobacteria > Hyphomicrobiales > Aurantimonadaceae > Aurantimonas > Aurantimonas sp. A2-1-M11. The sequence continues at coordinate 60,337 of NZ_JAZHLI010000024.1, forward strand.
CCGTCGCCGCAAATCACCCGGCGCTTCGAGAACGTCAACGAATACAGCGATCTGCCGGAGATCACCCTGTTGCAGATCGCGCATTTCTTCGAGCACTACAAGGATCTGGAGCCCGGCAAGTGGGTCAAGATCGGCGACTGGGGCGACAGCGCCAAGGCGCGGTCGCTGATCACCGCCGCCATCGAGCGCGCCGGCGCCGCCAAGGGCTGAGCTGTACCCGGCCAAGTTAGAGCGGGCATCTGACGAAAGGGCGTGGCGGACAACTGCCGCGCCCTTTCTGCGTCCGGCGCAGGGCGCACGAGGCCTGAGCTTATCGGAGCAGACCTTAACATCCGGATGACTGCGTCATGCGCAGAATGCACACGAGACGTGCAGCAAAACGCACTCCTTTTGTGCAGAGCGATCTCTTATGTGAGGGCTATCGAAAACCCCAAACCCTGGAATCAGGTCCCATGTTTCGCCGCATCACTACCCGCCTCAACACCTATCGCAATCATCGCAACCAGATCCGCCAGCTGGAAATGATGGACGACCGCGAGCTCGCCGACATCGGCGTCGGCCGGTCGCAGATCACCCAGGCTGTCCGCTTCGGCCGCGTCTGACTGTAACTGCCGCGGCGAGTAACGCCGCGTTCGGGCGGAGGTTTTCTCTGCCCACGTAAACGGATGCCACGCCGCCTTCGAATGATTTCGGGCGGCGTTTTGGTGTCCGCCATCGGGTTCAGAGCGCGTCGAGCGCCAAATCCAGGCGCTTCGGCTCTCCCACGCCGCGCAGGGTCTTCATCCGCGCAGTCTGGCCGGACACGATGGTCACGGCCGACCGGGGCACGCCAAGGGTCTTCGCCACGAGCCTGAGAAGCGCCGCATTGGCCTTGCCGTCCTCCGGCACTGCGCGGACACGGGCCTTCAGCCACATCCTGCCGGCCGCGTCCGTGCCGCGACCCTCGACCCGGTCGGCGGCCGATTTCGGCGTCAGCCGCACGTCGACCAGCACGGCGCCGTCGCCGTCACGGCGCCAGAAGCGTGCCGGCGCCGCGTCCGGTTCGCAGGGCTGCGCGGCGATGGCTCAGATGCCGGCGCTGTAGATCGCCGGGTTGATGTAGACCGCGATCAGATACTGCAGGAACATGATGGCGAACAGGACGATCAGCGGCGACAGGTCGATGCCGCCCAGATCTGGCAGGAAGCGCCGGATGCGGCGATAGACCGGCTCGGTCATCTGCCACAGGAAGCGGCCGACGGAATCGACGAAGGGATTGCCGGGATTGACGATGTTGAACGCGTAGAGCCACGACAGCACGGCCGAAGCGATCACGATCCACCAGTACAGATTGAGCGCCTGGTAGAGAACATAGGTGACTGCAAGCATCAAATCGGGCCCTTTGCGATGATGGTTCGGGATGTAGCCATCGTCCCGCCGATGCGCAAGCCGAGCCGGGTCACCGGGCGTCCTACCAGCGCCGTCGTTGCCGCGCCGGCGCCCCGCGCAAGGGGGCGTTGACAGGGCCGCGGCCGCGGCACTAAATGCCGCTCGAAATGGTGGACGGGGCTGTAGCTCAGTTGGGAGAGCGCGTCGTTCGCAATGACGAGGTCAGCGGTTCGATCCCGCTCAGCTCCACCAACTCCACCATCGCGCCCAATCCCTGTTAATTTTCAACGAGTTATTCGTGGGCGCAGAAGTCCTGCGTACCCAGGAACGTACCCAAGAAGCGTACCCGCGGAAAGACTGGATAATAACTGGTCTGGTAGCGGGTGAGGACGCGTGGTCTCTTCAGCAGACATGCTGCCCCTCGGGTCGGAATGTTTAGTGCAAATTTCCGAGCGCCCATTCAATGTATGGGACCCGCGCGTCGAATACCCCCGTCGGGGGGGCTTCAGAACTTATTGGAGGCTTCGCGATCAATCGAGACCTCTTCGACGATCCTCGGGTGATCTAGATCAGAATATCGAGCCCGAGTATGCCACACCCGCTGATGTCGGTTGCCCCTCCTCGACTGTTACGCTGTCAGCCTTCGGAGCCGCCATCCAACTGCGCCAAACCGGCGAGCCAGCGGATAAATGCTGCGCCCTCATTCATGGCGAGGATCTGTAACTCCGCGGGCATGCCGACAGGGGCCTCCTGCGGTTGCCCGTGGCGATAATGATGGGCGGCTTCCACCCACTCTCTGAAGCTAGCTACGAGCCGCTGCGCCGACCGCTGCGCCACCGGATCATTCCCATATGCCTGCGCCACAAGCGGCTCGAGGTGGTCGCGGATCTCCTTGGCACCCAACCTAGGTGCGCGAGAGAACATGAGTTTGAAGAGGATCTCGGCAGCCTCAAAAGTCTCTCGCAACGGGCGTGGGCCGCTTTGCGGATCAAGCAACGCATCGTTCGCCCGTTGAAACGCTACAACGACACCTTCAAAGCGGCGATCTTGAAGGGCGCGGATCGTCGACTGACGAACAACCTCGTGCGCTTCATCAACAGCGAAGTGAACAATTCCGTCGTTGTCCACCCGGTACTGTAGCTCCTCCTCGTCGAAGATGGTTTCAATGGAGCGAACCCAGTTTCGTTGTCTCTGGTCATCTCTCAGCGCCTCGTGGACGAGAGTAACCGTATCCAAAAGGTCGCGCACCTCGCCTCTTAAAACGAACGAGGACCAGTCCCACCCGTATCCGCCTGCAATTCGAACACCAAGTCGTCCGGGTATGAGATCTCCTGCTAAACGGTCGCGTATCGGACCACTCAACGTGTTCGTCAAAACGGTCAGGTAGCGTCGTCTAAACCGGGCGCTGTCACTCAGAGACACGTTTCCGCGAAGGTACAACTGACTGAACCGTGTCATTTTGGCTCCGGCCTTGTGGAGGGATTGAAGGAGCATCGGCCCGCCTTCTCGGGTCAATGTCAATCCAGTGTCCGCAGGGGTATACCCCAGTGGACATCGGAAACCCACGTCTAGATGTGTCCGCTCGGGTTGACCCTCGCCCTACGGACGGCTATCTCTACGGACGCAATCCATACGGACACCAGTGAGAGTAGCCATGCGCACCATCTTCTACGCCCGCGTCTCGACCGCCGAGCAGACACTGAGCCACCAGCAAACCCAGGCTGAGAAGGCCGGATACGTCTTCGACATGGTCATTGCGGACGATGGTGTGTCGGGCGTTTCGGTGAAACTGAGGGACCGCCCTCAAGGGCGCCGGCTCTTCGATCTCCTTAACGAGGGCGACACACTGGTTGTCCGATGGATCGACCGGCTCGGACGCAACTATGCCGACGTGACGGATACGATCCGAGAGTTCATTCGGCGCGGCGTTGTCGTGCGAACGATCATCAACGGAATGGTCTTCGACGGGGCAACCCAGGACCCCATGCAGGAGGCCATAAGGGGCGCACAGATCGCGTTCATGGCCGCGATGGCACAGGCACAAGCCGAGGGCACGAAGGACGCTCAGAGGGCCGGCATAGACGCTGCAAAGGACGCCAAGAACGGGGCGTACCGAGGCCGCAAGCCGAGCTACGATAGCCGGCAACTTGAGGAGGTCGTCGATCTCGTCGGCAAGGGGATCGGTATCGCCGAAGTAGCCAGAACGGTTGGTGTCACGCGGCAGACGGTCTACCGTATCAAGAACGACGAAGCGTCAGCGAGGAAGACGTTAGCCACATGGACAAACTGAGGGGGAACGATGTCCGAAACGAATGCTCCAAGCCGACCCAGTGAACTGCCAGAGACCTTCCTGCTGGGAGCGACCGCAGAGATCACGAAGAACGGCGTTCGCGGCATCGACTTCACCGATGAGGGGCGCAACACGAAAGACATAGTCTATGTGATGGCGCTCGAAGACGGACGTGTCATCCGTGTCGGCGAGACCAAGGGTTCGCTAGCGGCGCGATGGTCCCGCCCATTGGGCTGGCTCGACGTGGAGAGCGAGAGCGCACCGGGGCGTCCGAACGAAGCGAACGATATGTCCCGCCTTCGGAATGCTTTGGACGGCAGTGTGTTGGCCATTTGGGTTAAGGAAGCCGAGAAACACTCGATCTCCTATCTCGGCTCGGACGAGAGCGTGAGCCTTCGCCATTCCGAAGAGGTCTATCTTGATCGTGTCCTGCAGCCGGTGGTCGGACGCCCCCTAAGTCCCCGAGAGCAGTCCCGTTGACCGGATGTGTAGCCTGAGCCCTAAGCGACTGCCCGTTCCTGATTGAGCGCGAAGAGGCGAGCGAGGATGTCGTCGTCGGATAGATCAGCAGGCCACCCATAGGCCGCAGCCACAACTTCATCCAATGTCCGGTGGGCATGATCCAGCCAAGCGGGACGCTCGTTGTAGAGGTTCGTCAGCGTCCGCTTCTGTAGAACCTTCGCGGCCTCGGGGCTAACCGGGACAATGCGGTCAGGAAAGCCGGGGACATCCGCGTGAACATCGCGCCGGAAGGAGCTTCACGTCCTCGGCGAACATGCAGAACACGAGCCGGTTGATGAAGTGCGCCACCGTCTCCGGCTGATGGCCCCGAGAACGCAGCGACTTGGCGAGATCGGCGAACTCACCGGCGACCTGCGGATTCCGATTCAAACCGGCCGGGTATTCCGATTTGAAGTCGGCCACCATTCCGGGATGAAGCCGGCCAGCATTCCGATCAATAACCGGCCACCCTCCGGCGTCTGAAG
>NZ_JAZHLI010000240.1:0-503 GCF_036549475.1 Aurantimonas sp. A2-1-M11
CTAGCAGCCTGTCGGACTTAGCGCACGCGAGGGATATCGATTAGAATCGAGAGATTGATTCTCCAGCCATATGACCGGTTCTGCGATGAGCAATTTTCGAATGGTAGATCGTACAACCGGATTTTTGCTGCCGCCTTCGGTGGATGAGTGGCTTCCCGAGCGGCATCTTGCCCGTTTTGTTGTCGAGGTTATCGAAGGGCTGGATCTGCGGACGATGAGTGGCAGCTATCGCGGGTCCGGTTCGGCGTCTTATCATCCGAAGGTTTTGCTTGGCCTTCTGGTTTACGGCTATGCGACGGGCGTTTTGTCGAGCCGCAAGCTTGAACGTGCGACGTATGACTCGGTGGCTTTCCGGTTTATCGCGGCGAACGATCATCCCGATCACGATACGATTGCCGCGTTTCGGCGGCGATTTCTCGAGGAGATCAAGGGCCTGTTTGAGCAGGTGCTGCTGCTGGCGCGCGAGATGGGCGTTCTGAAGCTGGGCACGGTTGCGCTTGACG
>NZ_JAZHLI010000241.1:0-502 GCF_036549475.1 Aurantimonas sp. A2-1-M11
ACTCGCGCACGACCTCCCGGCAACTCGTCAACGGGTCAAGCCGAAAGACGCAAGCCTGAAACCGCTCTGAAACAAAAAAATCTGCTCCCCGCGGTCCAGGCCGGATGCGTACGTTAAAGGGACGCATCCTGTTGAAGAGGCATCCCTTTAGCGCGCCGACATCCATCCAACGCCCGCTTCTTCCGGTCGTTTTTCATTGTTACGTAGATTCCGTAATTGGCGGTCGTCCGGCGTTCCGTTTCATCAGCCCGCTTCAGTTCGAGGGACTGGCAAACGAAACGAGAAACGCCCACCACTTTGCCGGTGCAAATCAACCGGATCGTGTGTCTACAATTGGAGTCGCCGGGACTAGCCAGCGGGCTTCAGGCCGATCGGCTGCTCGCATTTACTGAGTCCGCCCTGAATAATGGCTAAGCCGTTGAAGCGACGCACCCGGAAAGACGTTTGGACGTATGCGGTTTCGCCGTTTTTGGCTGGCTTGCTTGCAGGAACCAGACAAGCC
>NZ_JAZHLI010000242.1:0-467 GCF_036549475.1 Aurantimonas sp. A2-1-M11
AGGTCGAGGCCGACGAGCAGCGTCCGCCGCGGCAGGAAGCTCGTCAGGACCCCGGCGAACTGCGAGACGCCCACGTACGCGATCATCTTGATCGCCAGTGCCGTCCCGAGCACCACCCCGGCGTCGGCGCCGGCAAGATCGTAGGCGAGCAGCCCGAGCGCCACCGTGGTCAGGCCGGTCCCGATCAGCGAGAGAACCTGCGCCGCGAAGAGATGGCGATAGGTGCGGTGGCGCAGGACCGTGAGCATCGTTCTTTACCTCGACCCGGACGTTGCGGCTGCCCGGTCGGTAATAGGTGCCGACCGACGGCACGAGACCATCGGTCGGCGGTGATGGGAAGGCTTCGTCAGACCTTCCGCTCGAAGGCCGTGTAGGTGCCGCTCGTGCGCAGCGTCACGGCAACGGGAGCATCGCCGCGGTTACGCCAGAACCATCCGTGGTTGCCCGCGAAGGCGGCCTGAATGGTC
>NZ_JAZHLI010000025.1:0-64697 GCF_036549475.1 Aurantimonas sp. A2-1-M11
GTCGCGCTTCCGGTCGCGAAGGCCGCCGCAGGAGGGCGGTTCGTCGACAAGCTGACCCGGGGCATCCGCGTCTACCTCGCGACGCCGCGCCTGCGGGGCCTCTTGGCACTGTCCTTCGCGGCCTCGTCGGGCGGGTCGATGGTGATCGTCAACACCGTCGTGCTCGTGCGCGCCGATCTTGGAGGCACCAACGACGACGTCGCCTTCCTCTTCGCCGCCTATGGCCTCGGCTCGATGGCCGTCGCCATACTCCTCTCGCGGCTTCTCGACCGGGTTCCCACCCGCACCGTCATGCTCATGGGTGCGAGCGCCATGGCAGGTCTCCTCGTCGCCGCCAGTCCAGGCCCCGGATGGACGGGCAGCCTCTTCCTCTGGGCGCTGCTCGGCGCGGCCGCCTCGGCGATCGGCACGCCCGGCGGACTTCTCCTGCGCCGCTCCTCGGACAGTGAGAGCCGGCCCGCCGTGTTCGCCGCCCAGTTCGCCCTTTCGCACGCCTGCTGGCTCGTCACCTATCCGGCGGCCGGGTGGCTCGGCGCCACGATCGGCCTCGGTCCCACCTTCCTCGTCATGGCGGCGGGTGCGGCGGCGGGCGTTGCCTCGGCGTTGGTCCTTTGGCCCGCGAACGATCCCGTCGAGGTCGCGCATGTCCACCAGGCATTCGCGCATGACACCCCTCACGTCCACGACGAGCACCACCGGCACGAACACGAAGGCTGGGAAGGCCCGGAGCCACACAGCCATCCGCATCGCCACCAGCCGGTCCGCCACCGGCACGCCCTGGTGATCGACGACCACCACGCGACCTGGCCGACCGGCACCGCTGGTGGGTGACCTGACGGCCTATGCCGGGGTGTTCTGGTCGGCCTTTCTGGCCGCCAGCATCCTGCCGGGTGCCTCCGAGGTGCTGCTCGTCCGCGGGACGGGCGAGCCATTGTTCGTCATCGCCACCGCAACTGTCGGAAACACCCTCGGCTCCGTCACGAACTGGGCCTGCGGCCGCTTTCTCTTGCACTATCGCGACCATCGCTGGTTCCCGGTATCCCCACGGCAGATCGATCGCTTCTCCGGCCTCTTCCAACGCTGCGGGATGGGATCGCTCCTGTTCGCCTGGGCGCCGGTCGTCGGCGACGCGCTGACCGTGATCGCCGGGACGCTGCGTGTCCCGATCGTGCAGTTCACGCTCCTCTTCGGAATCGGCAAGCTCGGGCGCTATCTCGTCGTCGCGGGCGGTGCGATGGCTATGGGTGGGAGCGAACCGTGAAGGCCGCCGGTCACGGTCGAGACAGTTCGGCCATCGCGATGACGATGAGGAACACCCCGGCAGCCGCCTCGATTCCCCGACCCGCCGCCACCCAACCTGCGCCACCGAGGATCGCGGCCGCCCGCTCTCGTAGGAAGACCGTCGCGAGCGCGACGACGGAAAGGGTGAACGCGACGCCGATCATCATCGCGAAGGCAAAGGCGATCCCCGCTTCCGGAACACCTCGGGTCACCGCGAAGGTCATGGCGAAGAGGGTCAGCGGGCAAGGGATCAGTCCAGCCGCCATCCCGACCCAGGCTCCGCCGTGCACGTGTCCACGCGGCCCCCGTGCGGCACGCCACAGCATCCAGAGGCCGACGGCGACGAGGATCCCGCGGCTGACGTTCATCAGGAGAGGGGCCTGCCCGGCATCGCGCCCGAAAGCGAACTTCACCAGGGGAAGCGACAGCCAGGCGATGGCGACCGCGGTCAACACGTGCGTGAACGCCAGCGCCAAGGTGACGCCGAGGCTGCGTCGCCATCCTATGGGCGATCCCGCCAGATAGGCGGAGAGGACCGTCTTGCTGTGGCCGGGCGTGATCGCGTGGATCGCCCCGAACAGGATCCCCATTGGGAGGACGGACGCGAGCGAGAACCAGTCCCGGCTCTCGGCAAAGGCTTTCAGGTGTCGGCCAATCCGGCGTGGAGTTCCGTCTGGATTTGGACGAGATAGGGGAGCATCGAAAGCGCATATACCGTTTTGGCGGCAGCGTCTGGGAATCCAGGCCACAGATCCCGACATCCATGATCGGTCTAAACCCCTCGCCTCCGGCTTATTAATGTATTACAACATCAGCCTGACTTGCGCCCCGGCGACTGTGCGTACTCAACATGTCTATGACGGTTCAGTCCTAGGTAGAGGCCAAGGCGCTTTCTAGCGCTGAAGGTGCTAAGGCAGACAATAGCTGTTCCGACACAAGTACTTGCGCCATTCGGGAGCAAGCTCTGAGAGCACGAACCGATGGCTCAGCTTGATTTTGCAGTTGCGAGATGGCAGAAGGTAGGCACGCAAGGACCCAATTGGGTGGCTACGCCGGGCGCCTATCCCCCGGCTAATTTACGACCGATCTGTCGAGCCGCGGCCGACACCTCGCTCCTCCCTGCAAAAAGCAATCAATGAATTCCATGGAAACACTCCGTCGCGAGTGGTTCGGCAACGTGCGTGGCGATCTTCTCGCCGGGCTCGTCGTCGCCCTTGCGCTGATCCCCGAAGCCATCGCTTTCTCCATCATCGCCGGCGTCGATCCGAAGGTCGGCCTCTACGCCTCCTTCTCGATCGCCGTGCTGATCGCCTTCACCGGCGGGCGCCCGGGGATGATCTCGGCCGCGACGGCCGCGACCGCCGTGCTGATGATTACGCTGGTGCGCGATCACGGGCTGGAATACCTGCTCGCCACGACGGTTCTTGCGGGACTCTTGCAGATCGCGGCGGGCTTCCTGAAGCTCGGCAACGCCATGCGCTTCGTTTCGCGGTCGGTCATGACCGGCTTCGTCAACGCGCTGGCGATCCTGATCTTCATGGCGCAGATCCCCGAACTCGTCGGGGTCCCGAGCCTTACCTACGTTATGGTCGCGGCCGGGTTAGCGATCATCTATCTGTTTCCCCGCCTGACCACGGCGATCCCGTCGCCGCTGGTGGCGATCGTCGTCCTGACTGCGGTGTCGCTGTTCTTCGGCTTGGATCTGCGCGTCGTCGGCGACATGGGCGAGCTCCCCTCGACCTTGCCGTTCTTCCTCATTCCGAACGTCCCGCTCAATCTCGAGACGCTGATGATCATCCTGCCCTATGCGGCGGCGGTGGCGGTGGTCGGCCTGCTCGAGTCGCTGATGACGGCGCAGATCGTCGACGACCTGACCGACACCGGCTCCGACAAGAACCGCGAATGCGTCGGGCAGGGCATCGCCAACACGGTGACCGGCTTTCTCGGTGGCATGGCTGGCTGCGCCATGATCGGCCAGTCGATCATCAATGTGAAGTCCGGTGGCCGGGGCCGGCTCTCATCCTTTGCCGCGGGTGTGTACCTCCTCTTCATGATCGTCGTCCTCGGCGAATGGGTAGCGGCAATCCCGATGGCGGCGCTGGTGGCGATCATGATCATGGTGTCGATCGGCACCTTCTCCTGGGGATCGATCAAGAACCTGCGCGACCATTCGCGGCGCTCCTCGGTGGTCATGCTGGCGACCGTGATCACCGTCGTGTGGACCCATAACCTCGCGATCGGCGTGCTCGTCGGCGTCATGCTATCCGGCGTGTTCTTTGCCTGGAAGGTGGCGCAGATCTTCCGCGTCACCTCGGATCTGTCGGAGGAAGGCCGCACCCGGACCTACCGTGTCGAGGGGCAGGTGTTCTTTGCCTCGACCGACCAGTTCGCCGAGGCATTCGACTTCAAGGAGTCGCTCGACAAGGTCGTCATCGACGTCGGCGCCGCACACATCTGGGACCTCTCTGGAGTCGCCGCCCTCGACCGGGTGGTGCTTAAGTTCCGGCGGGAAGGTGCCGAGGTGGAAATCCTCGGCCTCAACGAAGCGAGCGCGACGATCGTCGACAAGCTCGCCATCCATGACAGGCCCGGGGCGATGGACAGCCTCTCGGCTCACTAGGGAGGATTGCCATGAACAAGATCATCGCCTGCATCGACGGTTCGAACTACGCGACGAGCGTCTGCGACCATGCAGCCTGGGCCGCCAAGCGGCTGGACGTGCCGGTGGAGATCCTCCACGCGCTCGGCCGCCGCGAGACGTCGAGCCGACCGTTCGATCTCAGCGGCAGCTTGGAATTCGGTGGCCGCGAGACGCTGCTCGCCGAACTCGCCGAGCACGATGCGCAACGGGCGAAGCTTGCCAGCCAGCGCGGTCGGCTGATCCTGGAACAGGCGGCGGCGCGCGTGAAGGCCGACGGCGTGTCCGAGGTGACGGAGCGGTTGCGCAACGGCGAGGTCACCGACGCGATCAAGGAGATCGAGCCGGAGGCCCGGCTGGTGGTCATCGGCAAGCGCGGCGAGGCCGCCGACTTTGCTAAGGGCCATCTCGGGTCGAACCTCGAGCGGGTGGTGCGTTCGATGACCAAGCCGCTGCTGGTGGCCTCGCGCGCCTTCCAGCCGATCGAGCGCTTCATGGTCGCCTTCGACGGCGGCCGCAGCTCGCCGATGATCGTCGAGCGGCTTCTGGCGAGCCCATTGCTCAAGGACGTCGCCTGCCATTTGTTCATGGTCGGTGACGGAAGCGGCGAGCCCGGCCAGCGCCTGCAAGGCGCCCGCGAGCAGCTCGCGGCTGCCGGCTATGCCGTCACCGTCGGTGTCGAGAGCGGCGAACCGGAAACGGTGATAGCTGAGAAAGTGAAGCGCGACGGCATTGGCCTTCTGGTCATGGGCGCGTACGGCCACTCGCGGATCCGCAACCTCATCGTCGGCTCGACGACGACGGCGCTGATCCAGGCCTGCACCGTGCCGGTGCTGGTCATCAGGTGATGACCGTTTCCGATACCGGGGCGAGGGAAAGCGGCATTGAGAACGTTGCCGTTGTCTTCGACGGGAGCCACTGCGATCGCCTTCGAAAGGCGCTCGCCTTGTCGATACGCTTCGAAGAGCTGGTCTCTCGTCTCGTCCACCCGCACCGCCTCGCGAGGGCGGTCTACTACAAGGATCTAAGAGACGAGGCAGAGCGCAAGGGTCAGGCCGCTCTGCTGATGCGAGTTGCCTCTTCCGGCATTGCCGTGAAGGGCTCGCTCCCGGAAGATATGAGAATCGATTCCAGAGAGCGCTATGGGACCAACCTGGTCGAGCTTGCGGTCGAAACACTGACCAATTGCGAGAACTTGGACCGCGTCATCCTCTTCGCCGGGGATCGCAAGCAAGTGCCACTGGTTCGTGCGCTTCAGGACCGAGGCATCCGCGTGGTGGTCACCACAGCGCTCGACGTTCCGACTGCGATCCGCGCGTCGCCGCTTCTGCTCGATACAGCAGACGAATATCGCGATCTCTCCGATTACCTCGTCTCAAATTTTCAACGTCACAGGGCGAAGGGATTCGAATAGGCGGCATGCATTATCCGATCAGAGACCCCCGAGATTGGGCCGCCGTTGGGCGCCTGTCCCCACTCTGTCCCCACTTCAGAAGCTGACCCTCGCCTATCGAAATGCGCGCTATCGCTGGCGCGCCAGAAAATGGGGTCCCGTCGACCTGACACGGATCGGGGCGGCAAAGTCTGACCCGCCTGCGGACGAGATCATCCTGATCTGCGTCGTCAAGGACGCCGCGACCTACATCCCTTCACTGCTGCGCCATTATCGCCGGCTCGGGGTGGCCCGTTTCGCCTTTGACCGCGACGCGCTCCTGGCCTTCTTCGACTTTCCGGCCGAGCACTGGGACCATTTGCGGACCTCGAACCCCATCGAGAGCGTCTTCGCCACGGTCCGGCACCGGACGGTCAGAACAAAGGGAGCCTTGTCGCAGAAGACCGCCCGGTTGATGGTCTTCAAGCTCGTTATCGCCGCATCGAAGACCTGGCGGCGGCTGAAAGGCGATAATCGCTTGCCTATGGTCATCGCTGGCATCAAGTTCACCGACGGCGTCGCGTTCACCGCGACCGCCGATCAACGCGCCGCCTGATCGGCCCCGTCACCCAACTCCGGCCATAGCTCGCCGTCGGCCACTCGCCCGCCTTGCCCTTGCTGTGGCGGACAACGTCCGAAGGGACCGGCTTGAGAGCCAGGCAAATGCTGCGAGCGAGAGCATCCCAGGTACGAGTCAGAGCGGTGACCGATCGAGATTAAGCCTCGCCCAGAAGGCAAAGCAACCTGCGATCTCGGCGAGCGCCGAGGCGGCTTATACGGCACGGGTCATGCAATTCCCATGTCGGTCCTGAGGGGTTAGGGTGCCTGACTGCCCGCTCTGCAGGGGCTACGCAACTTGCACCGCCGATGGGCGGCCCGCTTGCCGACGGTCCCACCCTGTCTTCGGAGAGAAGATCGGTGTCTACGGCGACAAAAATACGCAGCGATGCGTGTTCAGGGATCGAGAGGATTCTTGGGATCGCTCAGGTCACTGGCGCGTTGCATCTGGATGACACTCCGAACCGTCTACCGAAGTGCGAATGGCGACGACCGGCTCCTTGGTTACCGGACTTTCGTGTCTCCGCACTACTACTATCCAGCGGACAAGGAGTGGCAGTTTGGAGGCACCCTCGAATATAAAATGCATGAAATCGGCATGTTTGCCCGCAGTGGTCCGCTGGACCTGTCCGGATTCGACAGATCTGGGGCTGACTGGCTGGAGCGGCTAAAGCCGCTGCTGACCGATAGCAACGTTATCGTGGTCAGTCCTCACAAGGTTTACGGGCCCCAGAACAACGACTTGGCGCTGCAGTTGCGTAAACACGGGATCGGGAAGGTCGTTCTGGCCGGGATGTCGGCGAACCTGTGCGTTGAGTCGCACATGCGCGATCTGGTTGAACAGGGATTCGAAGTGTTCGTCGTTTCAGACGCCACCGCAGTCGCAATCGATCCGGATCTTGGTGACGGCTACCAGGCCGCCGTCATCAACTTCAACTTCATCGCCAGTAAGGTCTTGACTACCCGAGAGGCAGTTGAAGTGCTCCAAGCGATGTAACGGCAATGCTGCGTTGTCCAACTTCAACACGAAAGAGGAAATGGACATGACAAACAAACCCAACGCAGGTGAGCGCCTTCCCGAAATCACCGTGCCACAGCTTGGCGGCGGTGAATTGCGCTTCGGCGTTCCAACGGACGATCACGACTGGCAGATGGTGGTGATCTATCGAGGGAAGCACTGCCCGATCTGCAGAACCTACCTTGCGGAACTTGAGCGCATGGCGCCCGAATTCGCCAAGGCTGGGGTCGGCGTCGTCGCTGTCTCCGGTGATCCCGAAGATCGCGCCCGCAGCTTCACCGATGAGATCGGCGTGTCGTTCTCGGTCGGCTATGACCTGACCGTCGAGCAGATGCGGACGCTCGGCCTCTATGTCTCGGAACCGCGCTCGGAGAAGGAGACCGACCGTCCCTTCGCCGAGCCGGGCCTGTTCGTGATCAACGCTGATGGATTGCTGCAGGTCGTGGACATCTCGAACGCGCCGTTCGCAAGACCGGATCTTGGCGGCCTTGCCAAGGGGCTGAAGTTCATCCGTGATAATGACTATCCGATCCGTGGCCGTCTGGCGGCCTGAGGTGTCGATGATGCCCGCAACTGACGCGCTGATAGGGTTACCTACTTTCCGGCGCGTTTTTCGATCCGATCCGAGTGAACGGGCGACATCACCATGAAGCGTGCTGACAAAAGATGTGGTGGTCAGCCACCGCTGGTGGATGAACAGAGCCATGCGCGAGGTTGACGTCGCCATCATCGGCGCGGGCACGGCCGGCATGGGGGCCTATCGCGCGGCGCTGAAGCATACTGACAACATCGTTCTGATCGAGGGCGGCCCCTACGGCACCACGTGCGCGCGGGTCGGCTGCATGCCCTCGAAGCTGCTGATCGCAGCGGCCGAGGCGGAGGAAGCCGTACGCAGGGCCGCTGGATTCGGTGTTCTTGCCACCGCGCCGCGTATCGACGGGGTCGAAGTCATGAACCGGGTGCGGCGCGAGCGCGACCGCTTCGTCGGCTTTGTGAACGAAACGGTAGAAGGGTTCGATCCGTCCCTCCGCTCGAAAGGATGCGCGAGGTTTGAGGATCCGCACACTCTGCGGCTTGACACCGAAGAGGTCGTGCACGCCGCGCGCATCGTTGTCGCAACCGGATCTGCTTCGGTTATACCGAAAGTGTTCGACGCGGTTGGCGACCGGCTGATCGTCAACGACGACGTGTTCGACTGGACCGATCTGCCGGGCGCCGTCGCAGTATTCGGCGGCGGGGTTCTTGGGCTGGAGTTGGCGCAGGCGCTAAACCGCCTGGGGGTGCGCGTGCGACTGTTCGGCAAGGGCGGCGGCGTCGGATCACTGAGCGATCCTTCGGTGCGCGACGCGGCTGCGGCGATCATTGGCGCCGATCTGCCGTTCGACCCGGACGCCGACGTGCAAGGGATCACCCGTGAGGGCGATACTGTGGTGGTAAGCTTCCGCGGGGGGAACGCCATGCACGAAGAGCGGTTCGACTGGCTTCTCGCCGCGACGGGTCGGGCCCCGGTTCTCGACGGGTTGAACCTTGCCGCCTCGGGTCTGACGCTGGATGAACGCGGCGCGCCCAAGGTCGATCCACTGACGATGCAGGTTGACGGCGGCCACATCTTCTTCGCGGGAGATGTCGCAGCTCGCATCCCGCTGCTGCACGAGGCGGCCGATGACGGCCGCATCGCTGGCGACAACGCCGGGCGCTTTCCGCAGGTGCAGACCCACCGCCGCCGCACGCCGCTGGGGATCGTGTTCACCGATCCCAACATCGCAACAGTGGGCGCATCCTTCGCCGAGCTTTCCGAAAGGTCATGCGACTTCGCGACAGGAGAGGTTGATTTCGCCGACCAGGGCCGCGCCCGGGTGCTGCGTCAGAACCGCGGTCTGCTGCGCGTTTATGGGGAGCGCGCCACGGGCCGTCTGCTCGGCGCGGAGATGGTCGCGCCGCGGGGCGAGCATCTGGCGCATCTGCTGGCATGGGCGGTGCAGGCCGACATGGATGTGGAGACGGCGCTGGAGATGCCCTTCTACCACCCGGTGATCGAGGAAGGCTTGCGCACGGCCCTGCGCAATCTGAGCGTGAATCTGGGCCGTCGCACTGAAAATCCACCTCGCTCCATCGACTGCGGCCCAGGTGCCTGACGCCGACAGAAAAGGACACCGCGCGACGGACCCTGCGAGGCGCGCTCAATCGCGGCAGGCGCATCCAAGGCCGGACAGGGCCGATCCATGGCACGGAAATCCAGACCCGCGACCCTCGCCCCGATGCCATGGGGCGCGCGCGGCGCGGTGTCGCTTCAGTCGCCTGTCTTCATCCTCTGCAGGATCGCTGCCTGACCTGCTGCCGCAAGCAGGGACACGATGAACACGCTTGCCGCCCCGGCAAGGCTGAACAGGACCCCACCCAATAGCGGCAGAACATAGGACGGCGCCGTGAGCGCATTGAAATACCCGCTATAGGCGGGACGCCGATCTTCGGGCGATATTTCCATTAGCAGCCCGAGCACCGCGATCGTCAGCCCGTTAGCCAGAGCGCCGAGCAGGATGAAGATCAAGATCAGGATCGGCAGAATTGGGATGGCGAAGGTGGGAACCCCGAGCAGCACCAACAGAAACACAGGCGGTGCCATGCGCAAGACCGCGACGAGGCGCATCAGGCTCAGTTTGCCTCGGCTGTCTCCCCACCACCCCCAAAGGGAGTTCGACACAAGCGCTCCGGCGGTTTGTGCCCCGAGTAAAAGCGCGACATTCTCAAGCCCGATCCCCAGTCCTTCGGCGGCGACGACGTAGAAAGGCATGGCGATCATCACGCCGGCGCCACACCATTGGGCGAACACGAAGCGGCGAAAGCTTGAATTGGTCCGGAACGTCTCGATCCCTTCGCGGAGGTAGACGGAGAACCGCGTGGGCGCCTTGGAGGCGACAATGCGCTCAGGTTCGCCCATCGCCAGGAAAACCAGAGCGGACAGCCCCATCAGCATCGCCGCGACGCCAAGAATGGCGGCAAAGGACAGGGGAAACGTCAGCGTGTGCAACAGGTTGTCGGCAAAGACGGCCACGGCGAGCGCGACCAGCCCACCCCCGAAGAACCGCAAGGCCAGCAACCGGCTGCGCATCTCCGAAGGCACGGACCGCGCCACGATGTCGTTATAGGGCACGCCCACGATGCCGCTGAGCCCGGCGTAAAGTGTCCAGAGGATCAGCGTTCCCGCCCCAAGCGCGGCATGGCTCCAGCCCGCCTGCGACCCCAGCCACAGCAGTCCGGCCAGAAGGGCGATGGCCGCCGCCCTGCCGACTGCCCCAACGATGTAGTATGGCATCGACGCGCCGCTGCGCCCTGCGAGAAAACCTATGAGGATCTGCGGCAGCAACCAGCCCATGCGCAGGATGGTGGTGACCGCACCCACGGCCAGCGGACTGCCGGTCAGTTGAAAGACCAATGCCGACATCACCGTCGCGCTGTCGACGCCTGCCGAGCCTGCCTGAAACGCGGTGCCCGCCCCTGCGACGTGCCAGAACCTGCGCCGCGGCGTCATGTGCCGGCCCAATCCGCCGGGTCGACGAACAGGCCGAACCAGACCGACCAGAGACCGAGGGCGATGAAGACCACACCGAGGACAGCGCGTCTCGGACGCAGCCAGTCGGCGAGCCGATCGAGAGGTCGAGCAAGAACCGGCCATGCCGAGAGCGGTAGAAGCGGTAGAGACAGGGCCAGGGCGAAGATCGCCATCAGGGAAAACCCGGTCAGCACAGATCCCGT
Organism: Aurantimonas sp. A2-1-M11; assembly: GCF_036549475.1. Lineage (NCBI taxonomy): Bacteria > Pseudomonadati > Pseudomonadota > Alphaproteobacteria > Hyphomicrobiales > Aurantimonadaceae > Aurantimonas > Aurantimonas sp. A2-1-M11. The sequence continues at coordinate 10,681 of NZ_JAZHLI010000025.1, forward strand.
TGTCGTCGCCACCCCGATCAGGGCAAACAGAATGGGGGCGGCGCAGGCTGGAATGTTGAGGCCGAAAGCGACCCCCTGCAAAATCGGGTTCGAGGCCGTGCGCCACGCCTCGGACGCAATGCGGATGCGGCGGCGCAGCCGCCCCCCGAACCCGCCAAGCATCAGGCCGCCAATCAGGAGATAGATCAGTCCGAAGATGAGCCAGAAGCCCGTTTGTGCGCCGATCAGCTCCTGCCCAAGGAACACGATCAGCCCGCCGAACCCGCCCATGACGAGAAGTCGGGCAACCACGAAGATCACTACCGCGCCGAGGCGTTCTCGCATCGGCCGTGCCCGCTGCGCGCCGAGAAACAGCATGTGCGCCCCGATCGTGCAGGGTTCGATGAAGCCCAGCAGCCCGAGCCCCAGCGCCAGAGGGATCAATGAGACGTCCATGAATTACCAGGTTGTGCTGACGTCAATATTTTAACAGACTCCTGCAACTGGAAGGTCAAGCTTCATCCCGCGCAGCACGATAGTTTCGCCACGTCCTTGTCGAACGTCTGGGCGGCGAGCTTCAGGCCTTCGACCGTGGTGAGGTAGGGAAAGATCGTCTCGCCGAGCGCCTTGGTCGTCATGCCGAACGTCAGCGCCATGACCAGCGTCTGCACGCTATCGGCCCCTTCGGGCGCCATGATCACGCCGCCCAGCAGGCGGTCGGTCCTGGCATCTGCTACCAGCTTGATCAGGCCCCGCGTATCGCGTGCTGCAAGCGCGCGAGGCACATTGTCGAGGCCGACAAGGCTGGTCTTGATCTCGTGCCCAGCTTCGCCCGCCTGCGCTTCAGTCAGGCCCACGCCAGCCACCTGCGGGTCGGTGAATACCACCCAGGGCATCGCGACGTTGTCGTAGCGCTCCGCCCCACCCAACACCGCGTTGCGCGCGGCCAGCTTGGCGCCATAGGCGGCCATGTAGACGAACTGGTCGCGGTCGGTCACGTCGCCCGCTGCATAGATGCCGGGGCGTGTCGTGGCCATGTCGTCGTCGATCTTGATCGCGCCGCGCCGGTCGGTCTCGACGCCCATCTCGGTCAGACCCAGCCCCTCGGTGTTTGGCGCGCGCCCCGTGGTCAGGACGAGGTGGTCCGCCGTCAGCTCCCGCGATGCTCCGCCCACTGTCACCGTCAGACCCGCACGGTCCCCGTCGCGCCGCGCGGCGTCATAGCGCACGCCATCGAGGATCGTAATGCCTTCGGCGCGCAAGGTCGCCGTGAGCGCGTCGGACACCTCCGGCTCGGTGCGCGACAGCAGGCGCGAGCGGCAGACGATGGTGACGCGCGTGCCCATCCTCGCCATCATCTGCGCCAGCTCCGCGCCGATGTAGCCGCCGCCGAGAAAGATCAGGCTCTCGGGCAGCCGCTCCAGCTCCAGAAGCGACGTGCTGTCGCGCGTTGGCGCGTCTAAGATACCGGGGATGTCGGGAACGGCGGGCCGCCCGCCGGTGGCGACAATGACCTTGGATGCTGTGATCTTGCGCCCGCCGACTTCGACACCGTCAGGGACGAGCCGCGCTGGACCCTCGTCGATATAGGTGACGCCATCGTAGCCCGGCAGCAGATCGGCGTATTTCTTCTGCCGCAGCGTCCCGACCAGATCGTCCTTGGCCGCAACCAGCGCCGCCCAGTCGTCCACCCGCGCCTCACCCTGCAAGCCGGGAAACCGTTGAGCGGCTTTCGCACTATGCAGGGCCTCAGCCGCGCGGATCATCGTCTTGGACGGCACGCAGCCCACGTTCACGCAGGTGCCGCCAATGGTGCCATGCCCGATCAGCGCCACACGCTTGCCCCCCTCGGCCGCCGTGATCGCGGCGGAAAACCCCGCCGATCCTGCGCCGATGACGGCAAGATCAAATTCCCGGGTTTTTGCGCTGTCGGGTGTGCAGCAGTCATGGGTGTCTACGCGCTGGTCCATTGTCGATTTCTTTCTGTGTCGGTGGGACCAATCGCCTTGGCGACACCCCGAAAGTCCTGCGTCAGACCATCGAGCCGAGGTCGGAGGCGTAGCTGGGGTAGGCGAAGATCATCGCCTTGATCTGGTTGGCGGTCAGACCGGTTCCCATCGCCATGGCGAAGAGATTGATCTGTTCCTCGGCCCCGGGTCCGATCAGATGCGCGCCCAGAATGCGGCCGGTGCCATGCTCGACCAGGACCTTGTAGCCCGACCATTTCGCACCCACGCGCAGCGAGGAATACCAGCTTTCGGTCTTCTTGGACTGCGTGTCGAACTTCAGCCCCTGGTCCCGCGCCGCGGCCTCTGACAAGCCCACGGTCGCGACCATGGGCAAGGTGAAAACGACGCTGGGGATCGGCGGATAGTCGACGGAGCGGTCGTCGCGCCCCGCGAGCAGGTTCTTGGCGGCGACCCGGCCCTCGTTGGCGGAAACCGGCGTCAGGTTCGGGCCGCTGTCGGCGCAATCGCCAGCGGCAAAGATCGCCGGGTTGGTCGTGCGCATGGCGGGGCTGACCTTGATACCGCGCGGCCCATGTTCCACCCCGGCGGCCTCGAGGTTCAATCCGTCGATATTGGGCACCCGGCCGGTGGCATGGACCACGGTGTCGCAGATTACAGTCTCGACGCCGCCCGAACGCTCGACCGTGACGACAAGCGCGCCGTCCTGTTTTTCCACCTTCAGCACCTTCGCGCCCAGTAGCAGGTCGATGCCGAGATCGGTCGTTGCGTCAACAAGCATCGCGACCAGATCGGGGTCGAAGTTCCCCAGCGGCCGGTCCATCATTTCCAGCACCGTCACCTCGGTCGCACCGGCGCGCCTGGCGATGTGAGAAAACTCCATGGCGATGAAGCCGCCGCCCACGAAGGCCACCCGGTCCGGCCGCTCGGGAAGGTCGAGGAACTCGGTGCTGGTGGTAAGCAGGTCTTCGCCCGGAATGTTCAGCGTCATGGGTCGCGCGCCGGTGGCGATATGGAAATGCTTCGCACGCAGGGTCTGCCCGTTCAACGCGATCGTGTCCGACCCGCTGAAGCGCGCCTCACCATGCAACGTCGTGACACCCGCCGTCTCCAGCCCGGCCTCGATCTTTGGCGGCATCGCGTCGGTGAAGGTCCGCTTGAAGGCGATCATCTCTGCCCAGTCCACCGAAGCCCGCGCCGCGAGGCCTTTGCCCATCAGGTTCTGTGCCCAGTCCACGCCTTCGGTGACGGCAATCAGCATCTTCTTGGGATCACAGCCGCGCAGGGCGCAGGTGCCGCCGTAGGGAAGGCTGTCGATGCTGGCCACCTTCCAGCCGGCCGCCGCCGCCATGCGGGCGACGCCGTTGCCGCCGGTTCCGGCACCGATCACGATCAGGTCGTAGTCATACTTGTCTGTCACGTGGTGCGCCTTTCGTTTCCGTTCTCATGGTCGTACTGCGCATCTGTGCGCCTTGTTGCCAGGTAGGTCAGCGCGACCGCAGCCACGATCAGGGTGACGGTCAGGGTCCAGCCGGGGCCAGACGCGGCCATCGCGGAAAAGCAGTGGGTCATCATGGGTTGTCCTTTCAGGTGTGGTTCTGGCGCCGCTGCCTGCGCCAGACGGCGTAGACGGTCAGCGCGATGAAGAAGGCGAGCGCCGGAAACAGCACATAGTCGATCCAGCCCAGCACCGCCGACAGGCCGACAACCCCCAGAGCAACGACCAGCACCGGCGTAAAACAGCAGAGCGCGGCTATGACGGTGCCGACGATCCCGATGCCGAACAGCTTGCGGTCGTCAGGATTGGCCATGGACCGTCTCATTCGCGTCAGCCGCATCAATGCAGCAGGCGTCATCGCCCGTTCGCCGCCGCAGGCTGCGCCAAGTCAGCGCGGCACCCGCTGCGACGACAAGTGCCGCAATGCCTCCAAGCCCGCTCAGCCAGCCGCCGACCGCGCCGGTCAGCCCGGCCAGCAGAACCCCGCCGCCGCCACAGCAGACGATCACGGCAGGGGCAGCGACCGCCGTTGCCAGAGCACCGCCCATCAGGTCATCACGCATCAGGTTCAGCCCTCGACGAGAGCGGGATATCCTGCGTTGGCAGAGGCGGCGGCGATGGCCTCGGCGCTTGTCGATGCCGTTTCGAATAGCACGGTGGCGGTTCGCGCGGCAAAGTCGATCTCGACGGAGCGCACGCCCTCGACGCCCTCCATCGCGCGCTTCACCGTCACCGGACAAAGCGCGCAGGTCATGTTCTCGACCAAGAAGGTCACAGTCTGCTCGGCGGCCACCGATTGGGCGACGGCGGGGACTCCAGTCATCGGCACCACGGCCGTCAGACCAAACAGGGCAAGGGCAAGTATCTTCTTCATCGGGTTCTCCTTCGGGGTCAATAGAGTAGCGGCGCCCACCAATCGATGGTGAGGGCGGCAAGAACGAGGGCGAGCGAGGCCCAGAGAAGGATCTTGGTGATCCGGCCTGAATTGGGTCGCGCGCAGTAGGATCCGGGCTCGCAGACCGTGGGCTGGCGGAAGTAGACCTGCCGGAAGCCCGCGCCGATGAAGCCGAGCGCGATGACGGCGAAGATCGGTTTGTAGGGCTCCAGCGCCGTGAGGCTGCCGATCCACGCGCCGGAAATCCCCAGTGTCAGCAGCACCAGAGGTCCGATGCAGCAGGCCGAGGCGAGAAACGCCCCGACAACACCACCTGCCGCGAACCAGCCCTTGCGCGCCGGGCGACCCGCGACCGTGCGCCCTGTCTTGTCTTCCGCAACGCTCATGCGCTTCACCTCTCGTCTCTCATCGAGGATCGGTGTACGGTCTGTAGCAACTACAGGCTCAAGGGAATTCTGCGCGATGTCCGGTCACGAGAGCGAGAGCGGCCTGTCGCGCGGCGAGTTGGCCCGCGCGACAGGCAGCAACATCGAGACGATCCGCTATTATGAGAAAACCGGCCTGCTGCCTGACCCGCCCCGGACGGGCGCGGGCTACCGTGTCTACTCTTCGGCCCACGCCCTGCGCCTTCGCTTCATCCTGCGCGCCCGCGAACTCGGGTTCTCCATGGACGACATCCGTGGGCTTCTAGGTCTGGGGGATGGTGCCGCGCCAACCTGCTCGGAGGTCAAGGACCGGACGGAACGGCATCTTGCGGATGTGCGGGCGAAGATCGCGGACCTGAAGCGGATCGACGCGGTTCTGGCGCAGACTGCAGCGCAATGCTCTGGCGATCAGGTGCCGCACTGTCCCGTACTGAATACGCTCGCCGGAGAATGAAACGGGCTTCCGGCTGCGTCACCGGCTCGGCGTGTGGCACGCTCGCGCCTGGTCATGCATCACAACATAGTCGCTCAGCATCTCGGCAATGGCCGAGCCATGCGGCAACAATGCCAGTTCCACGGCAGCCCTTGCCTGAAACTCCCGGCTATACTCGACAACGGGCGCACACGTCCCGAGCCCGCTCGTCTCAAAACCCGCCGTCGCGCAGCCGCTCAGCCGACTCGCCGCGATTGCGAGGACGGCGAGCCGCCGCCTCCAGTATCTGACGTTGGAGTTGGATATTTCGCCGAGGGAGCCTCGGATTTCCGTGGCTCAGTAAAAGTGCTATCTCCTGCGCTCAGCCTTCATCGCAGCTCCGCATTCGTCGTGAACAGATAATCCTCGCCTTCCGCCGTGGCGTGGCAACTTATGCAGCCCTGAGCCAATCCTGCTATGGACGTGCCCTCTGCAGTCTGGTCGAGGGTGCCGTCGGGCAGGTACTTGGCCCAAAACCAGTTGCCGGAGTCGGAGGCATAATCGTTTGCTCGGCGGAACATGATCGTCACCGCGCCGAGATGATCGCCGGGACTGCCAAGCACCTGATCTACAGTGACGCCTTCCGGACCATAATTGCGCTTAATTACCAGCGTTCCTGTGTGACCGTCGACCGTCGCGTCGGTATAAAACGTCTCCAGCATCATACCGTGCGGATCCGTCCCCGGATACGGGAAGGCCTGAACAGCGTCCTCCCCCGCCAAGTTGCGCTCCTGCATGATCTGCCAGAGCTGCCCGGCGTAGTCTTTGTCACCCTGTTTGCCGAAATCCTGAGCGGCCGCGGCGCTCGCCACGAGGCTCAAGGCACTTCCAATTATCACCAGTCGCATGTGGGAGTCCTCCTCTCGTTCGTCCCAACAGGGACACTGAGGTCAAACGGGCGAAGGACTGTTTTGTTGCAGTCGCTGCAGAATGGCGGAGGGGCTGCGTTGCCGACGCAGCCCGGTGCGGAACTTTCCTGGCCGAGGCATATTTTACAGCATGTGCTGCAAAACAACGGAGGAGCGTTTGGCGCGTCCAAGAGCTTTTGATGAATCTGCTGTTTTGGAGCAGATCGTTCGCCTGTTCTGGAAACGCGGTTATGGGGCGACCTCAGTACGGGACCTCGAAGCCGCAACCGGAATCGGCATGACGAGCCTTTACAACGCCTTTGGAGGCAAGCGCGAAATTTTTCGTTCTGCGCTGGAGCATTATTCCGAGCACCGAACCCGTCGCTGTCTCGACGACATCGAGCACCTGGCGTCGCCGTCGGATCGCATCCGGACCTTTGTCTCGCGGGTCACCGATGCGGCGTTGGGTGACCCGGATCGTATGGGTTGCCTCGTGATCAACACGGCGATCGAACTCGGTCCGCATGACGAGGAAATCGCGGAAACCGTCGCCGGATACCTCGCTGAGGTCGAAGCCTTTTTCCGGCGCAACTTCGAAGCTGCTCAGAGGGGGGAAGGCGCGGATCCAGACGTCACGCCCGAAGATGCAGGGCGCTCCTTCAGCGCATTGATGTTCGGCCTGCGAGTGCTGGCGCGTACGCGCCCCGACCGCGAGATGATGGAAGGAGCGGCACGGCCGCTTCTGGCCCTGCTGCGAAATGGCGATCGCCATTCTGCAGTCAATCAATGCCTTACGAGACCGGAGAATTCTCATGTTGAACAATCCTAAGTTGATGCCCGGAAACCCGACGCCGACGATGACCCTGCCGCTGGTGGATGGCGGTGAGGCGAAACTCGGCGGGGGCGGGGACTGGCCGGTCGCGGTCGTTTACCGGGCCGACATTGCCGCAAGTATCTCAAGACGCTTGACGGGCCGCTCGCAGAGTTCAGGGACGCCGGCGCCGAGATCATCGTCGTTTCGGGCGATCCACGCGAGCGCACCGGGAAGTCGAGTAGGAAGGCTGGCGCTTTCTCGTCGCCTGCGAGCTTTCCCAGGAGCAGATGCGCGCGCTTTGCCTCTACATCTCCGAGCCGCGCTCGCCTCAGGAGACGGATCGACCCTTCGCCGAGCCAGGGCTCTTCGCCACCAATCCCGACGGGTTTCGGCAGATCGTGGACATATCGAACGCTCGCCTTCAGGGCGCTTCTGAGCGGGCTGAAGTTCATCCAAGAAAGAATTACCCGATCGACGGCACTGTCCGCCAAATAATGGGAGATCAAGATGAGCACTGCACGTTACGCTTATGAACATGTCTCGTCGGAGATCCTGTCCGAGGATATGCAATTTGGAGACAGCGCCCCCAAGCCGGGCGGTCGGCTGCCAGAGTTCGACCTGTCCACCGTAAACGGCGGCCAGTTAAGAACGAGCGACCTCGCCGATCGTCCGATGCTGCTGGTCACCGGCTCGTTCACCTGCCCGATGACGGCCAGCTCCAACCCGATCCTGAAAGAACTTTATGCGAAGTTCGGCTGTGCGATCGAATTCGTCACGCTCTATGTGCGGGAAGCGCATCCCGGAGAGCATTATGACCAGGCCAGCGTGGCAGAGGAGAAGCGAGAGGCAGCCAGCGCACTGAAGAGCCGCGACCAGCTTCCCTGGACGGTCGCGGTCGACGACCCGGACGGTTCCGTCCATCGGCGGTTGGATGAGAAGCCGAATGCTGCGTATCTGACTGATCGGACCGGGACCATCGTTTTCCGTTCACTTTGGGCCGGAGACAAGCGTGGCCTTACACAGGCGTTGGAAGCTGTCGCCAAGGGAGAACGACCGCCCGAGGAGGAGAGCACGCGCCGGCTCGTCCCGATGGCCCGCGGCGTCGGAACCATGCGCGAGATGACGCGGCGGGCTGGCCCGCGCGCGCAAAGCGACCTTTGGCAGGCGGCCCCTCCGATGGGCGTGATGGCCTGGCTCGCGGATCAATATCGTCCGCTGCCGCCGGTTTGGCGCACGGCAGCCGCCGCCGCGACCATCGGGGTGGGTGTCGCCGTGGTTGCCACGCTCGCAGCACGGGCCGCGAGTCGCAGGTAATCCGCCAGATCCATGACAGAAAGGAAGTTCGAACAATGACGCCACTCTGGGCCGGACTGATTGCGGGTTTCGTCGCGACAACCATCCTCTCGATGATGCAGTTCGTGAAGCAGAAGATGAACATCATGCCGCAGCTCGACATGATCGGGATGATCTCGGGCATGATGGGTGCCTCGCGCGGGATGGGTTGGGTTGTACATTTCATCGTGGGCACGGTGCTTTACGGGCTGACCTACGTCTACCTGTTCGCCGGTCTCGGGCCGGACGCGCACTGGCTGAGTGGCGCGGCATTGGGTGCGGCTGGATGGTTGATGGCAATGCTGGTCATGATGCCGATGGCAGGAAACGGCGTATTTGGCCTGAAACTGGGCAGAATGGTGCCGGTGATGGCGCTGATGATGCACATCGTCTTCGGCGCCATCCTCGGCTTTGTCTACGGCTGGATCGTCGCATGATCGGCGCGGCGGAGCATGCCAAGCCCGAGGGGCGGGCCCCGGAGCGCGTCATCATCACCGGCGCCTCCGCAGGAGTGGGGCGTGCGATCGCCGAAGAGTTCGCACGACACGGCTGGCGCGTCGGCCTGATCGCCCGTGGGCGGGCGGGCCTGGAGGGCGCCGCCGATGCCGTCAGGCGCCTTGGAGGCGAGCCGCTCGTCCTGCAGGCTGACGTGTCCGATCCGGAGGCGCTCGATCGGAGGGCCGGTGAGGCAGTTGCCGCCTGGGGTGGCATCGACGTCTGGATCAACGTGGCCATGGTGACGATGATCTCGCCGATCGCGAACATCGAGCCCGATGAGTACCGGCGTGTCACCGACGTCACCTATCATGGGCAGGTCTTCGGAACCATGACGGCCCTGCGCCGGATGAAGCGCCAGGGCCATGGCACGATCGTCAGCATCGGCTCGGCGTTGAGCTACCGAGGCATCCCGCTCCAGGCCCCCTATTGCGGCGCCAAGTTCGCGGTGCGCGGCTTCCTCGATGCGCTGCGCAGCGAGCTCGACCACGACGGCTCGCCGATCCGGGTCACCGAGGTGCACCTGCCCGCGGTCAACACGCCGCAATTCCACTGGGCGCGCAACAAGATGCCGAAGCGGCCACAACCGATGCCGCCGATTTACCAAGCGGAAGCGATAGCGAGGGAAGTCTGGCGGGCCACGCACGAGGCGCCGCGCGAGCTGTGGCTCGGCGGCTCCGCGATGCAGGCCATTCTCGGCGATGCCGCCGCGCCGGGGGTTGTGGACCACATGCTTGCCGGCAAAGGCTATTCTGGTCAGCAGACGGACGAGCCGGCCGAGGTGCGGCGGGATAACCTTTTCGAGCCGGTGGACGACGAGCGGGGCCACGGCGCCCACGGCCGTTTCGACGGGCAGGCCCGCGAGCGGCTGTTGGCGTTTCGGCCCGAACGTTTGCGGGTCGGCGCGGCGTTGGGCGCAGGTCTAGCGGCAGCGCTCCTTGCGCTTGCGCTCACCTCTGCTGCAAAACGCGCTCGTCCGCGTAGGGACCGGCCGTGAGCGCCCGGGCTCCCGTCCCAGCCCCTGACCAGGTAGCGGCCTATCTGCCGATCGAGAAGCTCGGAATGATCGGTGACCGGCGCACTGCGGCAATGGTCGACGCCAATGGAACTATCGGCTGGTTCTGCCTGCCGAACTTCGACGGCGCGCCCGTGTTCGGCGGGCTCATCGATGCGGAGCGTGGAGGGGCTTGGCGCCTCGGACCGCGCGAGCCATCGGTCGGCCGGCAGCGCTACGAAGGATCGACAACCACACTCCTCACGACCTGGGGCGATGCTTCGGCCGGTGTGGAACTCGCCGATGCGATGCTCTGGCCGCAGAATGCGCGTGACGGCAGCGAGCTGAGCCGTGTCATCGTGCGGAGGCTCCGGGCACGAGGCGTCGGCGCGCGCTGCGCGATGACGTTTCATCCGCGCGACGATTTTGGCGAGGCCGCTGTCGTGTCGGAGGCCGATGGCGCGCTGCGAGTGGAGGTCGGCTCGCACGTGCTGCGCGTTTGGACGAGCTTTCCGGTCCGGGTCGTCCCTGGCGGCGCCGAAGCCGAGTTCGAGCTGGCCGAGGGCGACGAGGCTTGGGCCGTGCTCGCACTCGCGGACGAAACCCTCTGGACCCCGGAGCGCGCCGCGCAGGCGCTGCGCGAAACGGAGTCCTACTGGCGGAACCGGGCGAGGCGGCTCACCTTTTTCGGCCCGCGCCGATCCCGGATCCTCCGCTGCGCAACAGTCTTCCACCTCCTCAGCTTCGCGCCTACGGGAGCGCTCGTTGCAGCTCCGACATGCTCGCTCCCCGAGCGGATCGGCGGCGACCGCAACTACGACTACCGTTTCGCTTGGATCCGTGACGTGTCGCTCGCCATGGCGAGTCTGGCGATGCTCGGCGATCTCGAGGCGGCCGAACGCTATATGGACTGGTTGGCCGGCCTGGGATCATCAACCGATATGCCGCTCCAGGTGCTCTACCGGATCGACGGCAGCACCAATGCCGCGCAAGAGGTCCGGGACGATCTTTCCGGCTATTGCGGCTCGCGCCCCGTGCTGTTCGGCAACCATGCGGCCGGCCAGCACCAAATCGACAGCTTCGGCTATCTCGTCGACTGCGCCCTCATCTACCTCCAGCAGGGCGGGCGGTGGAAGGACGCGTACTGGCAGATGACCCGTCGCCTTGCGGACTATACGGCGACGAAGTGGCGCGAGCCGGGGCAGGACATCTGGGAGCTTGGCGATGCCTGCCACTTCGTCAGCAGCAAGGTGCTGGCCTGGGTGACGCTGGAGCGCGCGGTCCGCATTTCGGAACGCACAGGCGCTGAGGGGGACGTTGCCCGCTGGCGGCTGGAGATGGACGCCATCCAGAAGGACGTCCGGGAGCGCGGATGGAGCGAAAAGCTCGGCGCCTTCCGTCAGCACTACGAGGCGGACGACCTCGACGCCTCGGCGCTCCTGATGGCGATGTTCGACTTCCTGCCGATCGACGACCCGCGGCTGGTCGCCACGATCGACCGCATCGAAGAGTGCCTCACGCGCAACGATCTGGTCTTCCGCTTCGACCCCGAGAAGATCCCGTCGCCCCTGGGGCTGCCGCTCGGCGCGGCGGAAGGCGCATTCCTGCCCTGCACCTTTTGGCTTGCTGCGGTGCGCGCCAAGCAGGGGCGCCCCGACCGCGCCGAGGCGATACTGGCGCGGGTCGAGAAAACGATGGGAGAGCTCGGGCTTCTTGCCGAAGAGATGGACCCGGCGACCGGCGCGTTCCTCGGCAACACGCCGCTGCTGTTCAGCCATGCCGAATACCTGAAGGCCGTGCTGTCTATCGCCAAGGCAAGGCCGATGGGCCGTATGCTGCTGATGGCATCGCAGATCATAGGCCGGATCCGGAAGCACGTCCGAGGGGACCGGAACTGACCCCTCGAAAGGAGATGAGATTGCCGATAATCAACGAGATTGATCTGGTTGAGCATGGCGCGGGACGCGTGCCGGCCCTCCAGGATCTTGACCTTGAGGCCGGCAATGTCGCTGCGGGCAAGGATGGTGTCGGATTCGATACTCATCTGCGGAGCGTATCGAACCCGGTCGTCTATTCGGCAGGCGATGCCGCCGCCACGGCGGGCCTCCACTGGCACCGGTTTCGGCGTTGGGGGGCAGGGTGGTGGCAGCGAACCTCCTGGGCGGAGACATAGCCGCCGCGAAGTATGCGGGCATCCCGAGCGCGGTCTTCACGATCCCGGCGCTGACCCGCGTGGCTGGAGCGAGGACGAGGCACTGAAGCAAAACCTGACCTTCGAGACGAAGTTCACCGACATGCGAGGCTGGTTCACCACCCGACGCTTCGCGGAAAGTGCTGCGGTGGCCAAGGTGCGAATCGAGCCGGGCAGCGGTCGCATTCTCCGGGCGCACATCCTCGGCCCCGAGAGCGTGGAGCTCATTAACCTCTTTTCACTTGCGATGCGAAACGGGCTTCGGAACGCGGACCTCGAGAATTTCGGCAGCGCCTACCCATCTGGTGCGTCCGACCTGACTTTGCTCATCTGATCAAGAACACGCCGCAGCTCCCGGTTCGCCGCAGCTAAACTTTCAAAGGAAAGGCACAACGATGGAGATGAAGACCCGAACCGTCGACGGAATAGCGCTGCGCTGGCACGAGCGGGGTGAGGGCATACCGCTCGTGCTGATTCACGGCATCCCGACGGGGCCGCGCCTCTGGCGGAACGTCCTGCCGAGGATCGAGGGGGCGCGCTGCATTGCTTGGGAGATGGTGGGATATGCCGGCTCGATCCCGGCCGGCCGGGATCGCGACATTTCGGTGGCGAAGCAGGCGGAGTATCTGGCGAGCTGGATGGCCGCGCTCGGGATCGAGCGGGCGATCCTTGCGGGTCATGACCTCGGCGGCGGCGTGGCGCAGATCGCGGCGGTGCGCCATCGCGACCGTTGCGCGGGGCTTTTTCTGACGAACGCGATCGCCTACGACTCTTGGCCGATCCCGAGCGTGAAGGCGATGCGCGCCACTCGCGGCGCCGTGCGGCACCTCCCGAATGCGGCGTTGAAGATAGTGATGGCGACGCTGTTCCACCGTGGTCACGACGATAAGGGGCAGGCGCATGAGGCTCTGGAGGTGCACTTTCCCGCCTACCGCGACAGCGACGGTGCCGCAGCGCTGGCCCGGCAAGTGGCGGCGCTGGACGTCCGCGACACGGAGGCGGTGGCCACAGACCTGCCCCGTCTCAATTGTCCGGCGCGGCTTGTGTGGGGTGTAGCAGATCAGTTTCAGAAGGTCCGCTACGGCGAGCGGCTGGCGCGCGACCTCAAGGCACCGCTCAGGCGGATCGAAGACGGCAAGCATTTCACTCCGGAGGATCATCCCGACATCGTGGCCGAACAAATCAACGCTCTCGTGGCAGATGTTGCCGGGGGATAGACACCGACATGCGATGCTACGCGCACGCGGCCGAACGCCTTACCTGATCGCGGCGCTGATTGTCTTGGCGGTGCTTGGTCTTCTCGCGTCGGATCACCAGACGGGATGGCTCCGGGCTCTCACCGAGCAGGAGCGGCTGAACCGTCTGATCGACGCGGCCGGCGCTTTCGGCCCCGCCGCTGTGGTGCTGCTGCTGGCGCTGGCGATCGTGGCGTCGCCCCTTCCGAGCGCTCCGATTGCCATGGTCGCGGGCGCGGTCTACGGGCCGTTTGGCGGCACGGTGTTGGCAGTTGCTGGATCGTTCCTCGGTGCGTCAATTGCCTTCGTCATCGCACGGTTCCTCGCCTACGACGCGGTGCGCCGGTGGGACCTCGTTAGGCGGCCGCTGGACTGGCTCGAACGGGGTCACTCGCAGACCTGGCTCATGGGAGTCGTGTTCCTGACCCGCCTTGCGCCGTTCCTCTCCTTCGACGCGATCAGCTACGCCGTCGGGCTGACACCGCTCAGCTACTGGCGGTTCGCGGTCGCGACGCTTGCGGGCGTGGCGCCGATCAGCTTCCTGCTGGCCTACGGCGGCGGCACGATCTACGCGGCCGGGAGCGGCAGCATCCTCGTCACGATTCTCGCCTTCGGCGGGATCACCGCAATCCCGGTCCTCGCGCGCGTGATCTGGGTCTGGCTGAAGCGGCTCCGTTCCTGATGGCTCTTATCAGAGCGGGTAGCCTCGTCACCGCAGGTCGACGCGCACGCTTCCCCCGATTTCCAGAGGCACGTGAAGAAAGCCTCCGGCATCGACCTCAACCGGACCCGCGACCCGTGCAGGAAGATCGACAGCGGCGATAGGCACCACGCCATCGACGAGGCGCAGTACCAACAACCGCCGTCGATTTTGCTCCGGCAGGATCAGGTCGGCGACGCCATCGCCGGAGACGTCGGCGGTCGCGGCGAAGCTCACCTCGGTAGCTCCGATAGTGTGCGACGTGTAACCTGGCTGTGGCGGGTAGACGCGGCGAAGCGTCCCGTCCCGCAGGGACAGCAGCTCCAGTACGCCGTCAATATGCGGTGTCCGAACCACCGCGATCTCATCACGACCGTCGCCGGTGAAGTCTTCGATCGCCGCGATTGAGAGCCATCGGTTCGGCTGACCGATGGGCGGCGTTGCCGCCCGCTCGACGAGCGCTTCGCCGCTCAGGCCATAGACCGCCACAGCCGCCCCCGCGCGGACGTCGGTGCGGATTGCCACGATCTCACGCCTGCCGTCGCCGTCAAGATCGGCAAGACGCGGCGTCACGTCTTCGAACACGTACCGCTCGGGCAGCACGATCTCGTGGATCGCGCCGCGCTCGTCGCGCACAACGAGGCTGCCACCCTCGATACCATCTCCGAGCACGCCGTGGGCGTAGCGGGTGGTGGGCCTGCCGTACCAAGTGGCAGCGACGTCCGGTTCCAGAGTGGTCGCTACGCTGCCATCGGCTAGTCGAACCTGCGCCGCCGCCGGTCCGGCAATCGACAGTGTTATCGCAGCGGCGGCGCAGTGCATGAGTGCCCGGAAGTCCAGCAATTCCGGGCGGGGCCGGACGGCGGTTCTATGTTGCACGGCCACGCATCCCCACAGATTGGACATAGAACCGCGTGGATAGCATCTCACTCCAGTCATGTTGGCTCCAGAACATGAACTGCGGTCCTCTGTCGGCACCCTTGCGGCGCGGAGTGCCGAAAGGGTGGAAACAATCGCGAAGTTTCCATATCTGTCACTGGCACGTTCAACTTCATGAACCGGCTGCTGGAAGGTCACGGTGTACACGGCAACGAGGCGCTCTATCGCGAGCGCGGCCCCATGCTGAAGCAGCACGGCTATCTTCCGGTGATCCGGCGGCTGAAACCGCGGCTTGTCGCGGAGCAGGGCCGCCCGGCTGGGAGTAGCCCGACCCTTCGCATCAGTCATAGCTTGGCAGCGCCGCGCAATGTGCGCCGCCCGCCGCCTGACCGGAGCCGAGTGCCAGAATCGGCGGCGCCTGGAACGGATTAATCGGCGCGCTCGCGGTTAGATCGAAGGCGAGGAGTGTGACGACGAGAAGCGCCGTTGCGGCCATCGTCACGAGCCGGGTCACCGCCGCACCTCAAGGCCAAGTGCCGGGCGAAGGCGGATGCCGCACCAGGCGCCGCCGAAGGCCATCACGAACCACGCCCAGCCGTGGAGGCTGCCTGTCGAGACGCCACTGAAGAAGGCGCCAACGTTGCAGCCAAACGCGAGCCGCGACGAATAGCCGAGAAGGAAGCCTGCCACCACCGTTGCCGCCCAGGCCCTGAGCGGCAGTTCCGGTATCGGTTGGGTGAAGCCGTGCCGCCATGCGGCGACCAGGAACGCGCCGCCGATGATGCCGAGGTTGGTTAGCGATGTGACGTCGGTGAGAATGCTTTGGCTCATCCGCTCAACATTGGTGGGCGCGCTCCAGAAGGCCGAGGCGGAGAGGTCGGCACCAAGCGCTCCCGCCCCCTTCGCCGCCCAGAGTCCTAGGCCATAGACAACACCCCAGGGCTGCCCCGCAACGACGAGATTGGCCAGCGCTAAGGCCGCGAGCAGGCCGGCGGCGAGCCACAGCCGCCGCGGAATCCATCGCGTTCCCGGCGCGGCGACCAACAGGGCGACGGCAGCAACGAGAGCGAGGCCCACGAGCGTCACCGCGACGCCGTCAAAGCCGTCGAAGACCACCACCGGCGCGGTTCCGAGTTCGGTCCACCAGGTCAGGTGGTAGGCGCCCGCGAAGCTGCCGATGGCGAAGAAGGGCAGCGCCAGTACGCCCACGGGGTTGCCGCTTCCTGCGTTGACCAGCGTCCCCGAACCGCAGCCGAGTACCACCTGCATCGCCGCGCCGAAGACGAAGGCGCCCCCCAGCATGGCGACGCCCACGGGCGCATGCGCCCCTAGGAGCTCCGTACTGTTTGCGGTGATGAGCGGGATCGCGAAAACCGCGACAATGGCGATGGAGACAAGCTGCGCCAGCAGGCCTGCCGGCTCCCGCCGTACAATCATAGCCCGCCACGGGCCGGCGAACCCGAAGCGCAGCCCCTCGAGCGTGATCCCGAAGCCAAGTCCTATCACCAGGAGTAGCCCGTAGTGGGCGCCCGCCGTCGCCGCCACGGCTAAGGCCGCGGCGAGCGCCAGCAGGATCAAAACGGAACGTTCCACGCCCGGGCCGAGGCGGCGGTTCGCCGTGATGACATCAGTCATGGGCGCCTCAGAAGACGTTGGTGATCTGCAACCAGATCCGACGCAGCGGCCCGGGAACGTTGGCCATCTCGTAGCCGGCGTTCGACCAGCCGACCATCGATTCGGGATACAGCTTCACGTTGTTGATGCCGGCGAGCTCGCTCAGCGCGAACCAGTTGGTCGCCGCCCAGTGCCCGGTGTTGCAGAACGAGATCAGTTGCGCGTCGTCGGTATAGCCGGCCTTGAACGCAAGTTCCCGTGCGGTTTCGGGGTCGATGATCACCGGGCCGTTCTCGAACCAGTTTGAATGCTCAAAATAGTCGGCCTGTGGTAGCGTTCCCGGCTTCGCCGCAGCCGGGTGCATCTCAGAGCCATCGTAGTACGATTCAGGCCGCGCATCGACGAGCGTCGCCTCGTCTTCGCCCGAAAGCACCGCCTGCACGTCATCGGCAGTAGCCAGCCACTCATCCGAGAACGTCACCTCGATTTCGCTCGGCTCGGGCGTTGCCGGGTTGACGTCAAGCGCCAGTCCCGCCTTGGTCCAGGAGTTGATTCCGCCATTGAGGATTGCCAGCTCGCTGACGCCGCTTGACTTCAGTGTCCAGTAAACGCGCGCCGCGGCGCCGAAGTCGCTGATGTCGACTCCCTGGTAGACGATGATCGTGGGCCGGTCCGGTGTCACCCCGAGCGACCGAAGCGTCTCGGTCAGCGCGGCATCCGAGGGGAGCTCCCCCGGGTTCTCCTCCGGACCGCGGAAAAGCGGATAGGGGGCGCTCACAGCACCTTCGATATGCCCGGCGGCGTAGGACGCCTCGCCCTCAGGCCCCCGGATGTCGAGCACGAGTGGATCGCCCGCTTCAAGGACCTCGGCCAGATCCGCGGATCCAAGCAAGGGAGGCAGATCGGACTGCGCGACCGCGAGCCCCGCTTGGCCCGCGATCACGGCCGCGAGTGCAACGCTTCGCATGATCATGAAGATCTCCTATTGATTGCGTCTGTCACTTAATCGCGTAGCGCCGACCTTCAAGCCTGCGGCGCGTCCTCGGGTGCACTCCCGGAGGACCAGACGTTCCACCAGAATTCGAGCCGCGACGACCTTCCTTGGTGCAGCAGTTGGCGCGGAACTTTGTCTCCGAGCCCGCGAACTATCTTTCGAAAGTCTTGAATGGGATGTCGATCGAACGCGCATTGTTGGGGTTGTCGGAGATCGAACGCCGCGCCTTCACGCTGGTGCGCCTCCGGGGAATGTCGCTCGACTAGGCGGCGGGGTCGAGCAGTTCCTCACCTTCGTCGCGGCGCCCATGGCCGCCGTCCCCGTTCCGATGACCCGCGCCTGCTCCCGCGTCGCGGCGCAGTTGCTCCTCATGTCACTGACAGCCGAACCCTCCGGTAACATCGCCAACTCCTCGGTCGCCCGCGCCTCAAAGTCGCGGCAGCAATTCCCAACGGCTGGACACGCCGCAAGCCAGAGCGTCTCAAAAGCCTTGAGGCTGGCGCGACCTTATCCCGATCACCTTGGCTTGATGGCGCGTAACGGCGCCGGCTTCGCCAGCGAATAGCTGTCCAACGGAAGGCAGGGTAATTCGATGCAGTAGGGCAACATCCGGTTTCTGGCAGGAACGAACATCGTGACCGGGCGCGAGGCCGCAGACTGCGATCCGGCAAAGGCACCGGGCGAAATGACCTATGCGAAGCCCCGCGCGGATGTGGATAAGGGATCTAAGATGCAACGCTTGTCCATGCTCGGAGTGATGGCTGTCTTTCTCGGCACGTTCATCGTATCCACCTGCTATGCCGATACCCCGAAAGGCTGGAGCGGGGAGTGGGCCCGCACCGACTTTTCCGAGCATGCCGTGCCGTTCGACGAAATCCTCTCCGGCGGGCCGCAGAAGGACGGGATTTCCTCGATCGATCAGCCGAGGTTCGAGCGGATTTACCACCTCGCCATGTCGCCGCTCCCGAACGATCCGGTGATGAGCGTCGAGATCAATGGGGATGCCCGGGCGTACACGCAGAGCATTCTGGTCTGGCACGAGATCGTCAACGACACGGTCGGAGGCATGCCGTTAGCCGTGACCTACTGTCCGCTCTGCAACATGGGCGCAATGTTCCGCCGCAAAGTCGGTGGCGAAGCCAAAACCTTCGGTACCATCGGCAAGCTTCGGCACTCGGACCAGGTAATGTGCGCCCGCGCCACGGAGAGCTGGTGGAAGCAGTTCGATGGGCGGGCGATCGTCGACGAGCGCACCGGCGACATGCTGGACCGTGTTCCCTCGCGCCTGGAGTCCTTCCGCGACTTCCGCAAGTGCTATCACGACGGACTGGTGCTCGTCCCGAGGGATCCGGCCCACCGGGACTATGGCCGGAATCCCTATTTTGGCCATGACGACTCGGCCATGCCGTTCCTCTACCGGGGCGACTATGACGGCCCTGGAACGTCCCTCATGCGTGTCGTAGCAGTGCTCGGGCGTGACGAGGCCTGGAGCTTCGATTTCCTCCAGAAGAAGCTGAAGGTCGAGGTCGACGATCTCGTGATCAACTGGAACCCGGGCCAGGCTTCGGCTGTCGACCAGGACCGGATCGCAGAAGGCCGGGACGTCGGCACCGTGACGGTGCAGCGCCACCTCGCCGGCGGCGAGTTCAAGGACGTCGCCTACTCCGTCCCGTTCGCTTTCGCCTTCCGCGCCTTCAACCCGGACGCGCCGATCCGGCATTTCGAGTGAGAGGCGGAACCGACCTAAGGCGGCCGGCCGATGAACACCGCGTCAGCGGGTCCATGCCGTCCGGGCCGGGTAGTCGGCGGCCGGTGCGCTCGGCCGGCCGGCTCTGCGCGGTGGCCGATTCTGTACTCGGCCAGCGGCCGCCGCGGAGAATCCCGGCCCGGGTGCATGGCGCCATCCTCGCCGACCAGCGGGCGAGCGAGGTTCTCGTCTGCATCGTCCAGTTCTCCGCCATCGCTTTCTTCGGCGCCTTCTATGCCCTGACCCCGAAGGCATTCCCCGCGGAGGTGCCGTTCGAGCCGGTGCCCTGGGCGCTAGTCATCTACGCGGCGTTCACCGGGATGCGCCTCTGGCTGGCGCTGACGAGACGGCTGAATGAGGTCGTGCTCCACGTCTCGGTGGTCGTCGACGTCGCCGTCCTGATGCTGACGATCTGGAGTTTCCACCTCCAGTACCAGCAGCCCGCGACTGTGTACCTGAAGGCTCCGACGCTGCTCTACGTCTTCATCCTGATCGCGCTAAGGGCAATGCGCTTTGAGGCGCGCTACGTGCTCCTGACAGGCCTCGCGGCCATCCTCGGCTGGTCCGTGCTCGTCGGCTACGCGGTGCTCACCGCAGGTGAGATGCAGATCACGCGAAACTTCGCCGAGTACGCCACGTCCGGCGCCATCCTCATCGGCGCCGAGGTCGACAAGATCGTCTCGATCGCGGCAGTGACGGGCATCCTGGCGGCGGCGATCGTCCGGGCCCGCCGGCTGCTGGTCCGCGCAGCGACGGAGACGGACGCAGCAAGCCAACTATCGCGTTTCTTTGCGCCCGAGGTCGCCCGCGAGATACGCGCGACGGAGTCCGGGTTCGCCCCCGGTGATGCGGTAATGCGCGAGGCTGCCATTCTCGTGCTGGACCTGCGCGGCTTCACGGCGCAAGCCGCGCGCCTCTCCCCGGCCGAGACGGTCGCTCTCCTGCGCGAGTACCACCGGGAGGTCGTCCCCGAGGTCCAGCGGCACGGCGGCACCATCGACAAGTATCTCGGAGACGGCATAATCGTGACCTTCGGAGCGGCATTCCCGAGCGAGACGCACGCGCGCGACGCGTTTCGCGCCGCGGAGGCGGCGATTGATGCAGCGTATTCCTTAAACGCCGCGCGCGCCGGCGATGGCGATGAGCCGATCGAACTGAATGCAGCGATCACCGTCGGCCCGGTGCTCTTCGGGGTGACCGGCGACGAAAGCCGACTCGAGTTCACCGTCATCGGCGACGCGGTTAACCTCGCGGCGAAGCTGGAAAAGCACTGCAAGGTTACCGGATGTTCGCTGCTTGCGACGGCGACGGCATTGGACCGGGCGAGGAGCCAGGGACTGACGTCATCCGACGCCTGGCGGCGGCTGCCGACCCAGGACATTGTCGGCGTGTTGCCGCGATTGGAACTGGTCGGCTGCGTTCCTTAGCCAGTCGGCCCTGAGCCAGCACCTCACAAAGTTTCGCGGGGCGCGTATGGCGGACATGTGCCGAGAAAGTCAAACGATCTAATATCAGATCAGCGATCCAGACTTTCCCATGGCGGCGCTCTACGAGGCGTTCTGCAAACGTGTTTGGGATGCCCAAGCCCAGCGGCACTGAGTTCGGTTCTGATCGTACAGTTCGATCGAACGCGAAGAATCTGTGCCGCAATTCTCCGGCTTCCTCGCGGGGCCGGCCCATGCCGTCGTCAAGACGAGAACGGAATACCGGCTGGTTTTGGGAACGGTCGGATGCAGGGTTGGGCGTCGAACTGCTGCGCGACATCAGCCAACTGATCTTTATCGCCGGTGAAGTCTTGCAGGGTGCGCGCGGCACCGTCTCGAACACCTTGGCGTGATGGCACGTAACGGCGCCGGCTTCGTCAGCGAATAAACCTATATCAGAAACACGATTATGCAAAGCGGATACACCGCTGATGCAGAAGAAGGATTTATCTCAAATGAATAACGCTCGTAATTTCACTATCGCCGTGTTTTCCGCCACCTTGCTTTCCGGCGCTGTCCTTGCGCAGGACGCCGCGACGCAGATCCCGGGCTCCGAGACGACCATCGAGCTGAATCGCGCCGCCGAGCGTAACGCGGTAGCCGCAATGCCGGGCAACGAGACTTCTGTTTCGGTCAACAGCCCGATTAACAACACCATCGTGCCGGGCAACGAGGCCGAACTCGAGCTCAACCGAGCCGCCGAGCGCAAAGCGATCGCAGAGGGTGTAACAGGCGAAACGATCGGCCCTGCCGATATGGTTTCGGACGTTCTCGTCCCGGGTTCCGGCGCGACTTTCTCGCCGAGCACAGCGCCGGTCACACAGTCGGGTATCGCGCTGCAGGACGATGCGATTACCAACGTTCAGTAAGCCGAAAACGGGTCACTTCGACTCATTCTAGGAACTATAAAGGGTAGTCACTGCTGGGACGGCCCATTTTTGTGTGCGTCCGGGGCGTGCTGCCATCTTCTTGGGCAATGACGGAGGCGACGTACTCGACTACCTACCAGACGCACAGGGTCATGACGCGAGTATCGAACACCAACTTCCCGGAGCCCCGATTCCGGCAGGGAGCGGCAAGTCGAGCGAGCCGGCGAGGGCGAGGCTGAAGAACGTTGGTCATGGGAACTCTCTTTGGACGATGAGCGAGCCGATCATCGGTCTTGCATTCCATCATTCGAGGTCGCCCGGAAATCTGTTAATCCTTTAGAGATCTCACGGGCAACGCGGACTGTATGCAACGAGAAAAACTCCGCTTCTCCGCGTAACAAACACCTTTGCCTCGACGAATGGCGTACATGATGCCTGCGTTCCCGACCCGGTTAGAGGGGCTTTATGCGCTTCTCAGTGTGACTCTCAGGGGATATGCAAGGGCCTATGGCGCTTTCCTGAGGGAGGTCGCCGCCGACCCTGCGCCCGTCTGCGGGGCGTCGCGTGCGCGGCCATTAGGATCTCTTCCACCGAGGTCTTCCGCCTGTCCCGTTGCGGAGATGGTTCCTACCCCACGGGATGTGGCGCGTGCGGTGGATACCCTGGATTGCTGCCACCTACGCCATGGGAGGTTTGCCACTGGCGATCCTGCTCCGGACCTCCGAAAGGAAGCGACCACGCTACCTTTACTGGCAGACAGCCTGTACGGCCTTGCCGCTGCTGCGGTCTCTTCTACGCGGTTCACTGCATTGACGACACTCCGCTCTTCGTGGTCACCTGGTATCCGCTGGCTGCAAGCGAGCTTGTCGTTGTGGGCGCTTCACTGGGCCGGGCAATTCTCCGGTGATGAACCATCCCCAGCATCAACCCCTCACTCGGAGAGATCACTAATGATCCGCCAAGTTCTGCATGCCGCCACTCTGGTCGGCGCCATCCTCCTCAGTGGGGTGACGGCGCAAGCGATGGAGGGAATGAATATACGCTCTGCCTCGGGTTCGGTGGAGGAGACCGTTGCCCGGCTGACCGCGGCGATCGAGAACGCCGGGGCCAAGGTCGTGGCGGTCGTCGACCATGCTGCCAACGCCCGGTCGGTCGACGCAGACATCCCGGAGACCCGGGTCATCATCTTCGGCAATCCGAAACTCGGGACGCCGCTGATCCAGGAGAACGCCCTGGTAGCGATCGACCTGCCGCAGAAGATGCTCGTCTGGCGCGACGGCGAGACGACGAAGGTCGGCTATCTCGAGCCGGACGTTCTGGCGACACGATATGGGCTCGATCCGGCGAGCGAACCGGTCACGTCGATGACGACCGCCATGGACCGCCTGGCGGGGATGGCGGCCTCGACGGACTAAAGGACGCGCCAAACCTGGTCCCGCTAGCGATCCCTCAGGCTCAGACGGCCAACGGGGCTGTCCTCGACGGCAGCACGACGATCGGCGTGCCGTCGGGCACACGGTCGTAGAGGTCGATGACATCCTGGTTCAGGAGCCGGATGCAGCCCGACGAAACGGCCTTGCCGATCGACCATTCCTGATGCGTACCGTGCAGGCGGTAGAGCGTGTCCTTGCCATCCTGGAAGATGTAGAGCGCCCGGGCGCTCAGCGGGTTTTCCAAACCGGGCGGCATGCCGCCATTGGCGATCGAGTACGGCTCGAGCTCCGGCTGGCGTGCGACCATCTCGTCTGGCGGGGTCCATTTCGGCCATTTGCGCTTGTACTGCACTCGCGCGCGACCGGACCAGGAGAAGCCCTCCCGCCCGACGCCGATGCCGTAGCGCATCGCCGAGCCGTCGGCCTGCGTGAAAAAGAGATACTTTGCGTCGGTATCGACGACCAGCGTGCCGGCCGGCTCATTGGTGGTATTGGGCACCTCCCTGCGCCAGAATGCTGGGTCGACCTTTGAGACATCGACGGCAGGCACGAAGAACTGCTCGTTCGGCATCGCGTCATACATCATCGGGCGGGATGGCGCCGGAGGTGGAACCGCTGGGCTTGGTGCGACCAACTGGGTTCGAGGCGTGCTCACGCAGCCCGAAAGCGCCAAGGCCGACAGGCCGAGCATGACATGACGACGCGAAAGCGCCGATCCGGCTGTGTCTGTTGGGGTCAAGGTGACGCCTCTCTTCTTGGACGAAGGATGCGACGCTTTCGGGCGTCGTTTTGCCGTGTATCAGGCGGCAGCCGGAAGGGAACCGCGCACAGGATAGTCGTTCGCGAGGACAAACTTCAGCCCTCCCAGAAGATCGTCGAGGCGTGGCCGAGCGAAGGGTACATTCTGTAAATAGAGGGCGTAGATGCGGCCGTCCGGATAGACGACGGCGATGCCGGGTTCGGCGAACAGGTCGGGCTCGGGATCCTTCGCCTTGGTCGAGATGAACAGGCCCCAGGCGCGGGCGCTCTCTTCCGCAAGGCCATAGCCGACCGGTAGGTCGGCGATTTTCCATTCGTCGGACTGTCGTTTCGCTCGCTCGGCAGAATCCATCGATACGGCGTGCACTTCAATGCCGAGCGCGTCGAAGTCCGGGAGCTTTTCAGCAAGCTCCTGCATCTGGCTCTTGCAGATGGGGCAATGGACGCCGCGGTAGAAGAAGACGACGCTAAAGGACTTTGGGGTCACAACAGAGAGATCGAGCGTTGGACCCGCGAGCGTCGAAACCTTGAGAGCGGGTGCGTGGTCCCCGGGGAGGGGAGTCGTGTGGTTCATGGTCTATTCCTTCAGGTTTGAGACGATCCCGCGTGTTGATCAGCCTTCGGTGGGTGTGGCCGGCGCTTCCGCACGCCGGGACGGCGACGGTGCCAGCATGGCGATCTGACTGTCGGAGAGCGCCTTGAGATAGCCAGCGCCCGAGACCGTGCGCGACATCACCCGAATGGAGACGATGGTCCCTAATATCGCCTTGGCGAAGACGCTCGCGTCCAGGCTGTCCGAAATCGATCCGTCGGCCTGTCCACGCAGCAGGACGCGATGAAGGGCGTCCTCCACTTCGCGAAGTCCCGACGCGACATCCTCGCCGAGTTCGGCATCGTGAGCCGCGACCTCCGCGGCGGAATTGACGAGAAGACAGCCGTCGCGGCTTCGCGACGAGGATTCGACAATGGCATTGAGGAACGTCTCAATCGCCTCACGAGGCGACGTGCTCGCATCCAGAAGGGTCACACGGCGGCGGCTCGACTGGTCGAGGTAGCGCTGGAGCGATCGCTTGAAGAGGGAGCGCTTGTCACCGAACGCATTGTAGAAGCTTGCCGAACTCATCCCCATTGCCTTCTCGAGATCGCGCACGGAGGTCGCGGTGTAGCCGTACGCCCAGAAGCGAGCGACCGCCCTGTCCAGGACTTCGTCTTCGTCAAAGCTTCTGTTTCGTCCCATCACGCGATTTCCCGAGTCGATCACGACCACGGCATGGGGCCGTTCGTGTGCTTGTTATTTTGGACCGAACGATCCAAAATCCAAGTCCCCTGACCATCGATCGAGGAAAAAAGATGCTCGTCACCACTCTTCGTTCCGCCGCGGCGGCGCTCGTCCTGACCGTCGCATCAATCGCACCCCACCTCGCGTTGGCGGCCGAGATCGTGCCTTTCGAGACAGCGGCCTTTGAGAAGGCACAAGCCGACGGCAAGGCGATCGTCGTCGACATCGCGGCCCCCTGGTGCCCGACCTGTGCCACGCAGAAGCCGATCATCGAAAAGCTCGCGGCCGACCCCGCTTACGCCGACATGCAGATCTTCCATGTCTCGTTCGACGACCAGAAGGACGTGGTCCGAGCCCTCGACGCGCGGATGCAGTCGACGCTGATCGCCTTCGACGGCGAAAGGGAAACGGCGCGCTCGGTCGGCGACACCAACCCCGATTCGATCGCTGCCCTGTTCGCGTCAACCAAGGGCCAGTGAACGCAGCTCTTGCCGTTGCCGCCTCCGGCGATCACGCGACCCGACGTGAGATCCCGTTGACGCACTAGGAGAACCCATGACGACGCTGCTCGCCCTCCTCGCCGGCGTACTGTCCACGCTGTCGCCGTGCGTCCTGCCGCTTCTGCCCGTCGTTCTGGGAACAGCGGTGTCTCAGCACAGGCTCGGCCCCGCGGCGCTGGCCGCAGGTCTAGCCATCTCGTTCGTCGTGATCGGCCTCTTCGTAGCGTTGGTCGGCTTTTCGATCGGCCTCGACCTCGATGTTTTCCGGACCATTGGCGGATTCGTGCTCGTTGGCATCGGTGCCGTCTTGCTGGTGCCTCAGCTCCAGACGCGGCTGGCGACGGCGGCGAGCCCCGTCGGTACCTGGACGGAGCGCCGTTTCGGCGGGTTCGAATCCGGCGGGCTTCGGGGGCAGTTCATGATCGGACTGCTTCTCGGAGCGGTATGGAGCCCCTGCGTCGGGCCCACACTTGGCGCTGCCTCGATGATGGCCGCGCGCGGCGAGAACCTCGGACAGGTTACTCTCACCATGCTGGCCTTCGGCATCGGGGCGGCCCTGCCCCTGCTCGTGCTGGGCGCTCTGTCGCGCGAGGCGCTGTTGCGTTGGCGCGGGCGCCTGCTCGGCGCTGGCAAGGGCGGCAAGATGATCCTCGGCGCGGTGCTGGTGACTGTCGGGATCCTGGTGATCTCCGGCCTCGACAAGCAGGCCGAGGCGGCCATCGTCGCAGCGTCGCCGCAGTGGCTGACCGACTTGACCACCCGGTTTTGAGCGTTGGACCGCGGTTGCAACAGGAGGAACCGGGTTTGAGCGACGGCAGTGGATACGACGTCTGCGTTGTCGGCGCCGGATCCGGCGGGCTCTCGATTGCCGCCGGAGCGGCGCAACTCGGTTTGCGGACGATCTTGATCGAAGCAGGACGGATGGGGGGCGACTGCCTGAACACCGGTTGTGTGCCGTCTAAGTCGCTGCTGGCTGCTGGCAAGCTGATGCATGCACACCGCTCCCCACATTTGGCCGGCGTGCCTGCGCATTTGTTCGAGACCGACCGTTCTGCGGTTAACACACACGTTCGCGGCGTGATCGATGCGATCGAACCACATGACTCGGTCGAACGCTTCGAGGGCCTCGGGGTTCGCGTCGTCCGGGGGCGGGCCAGCTTTCTCGATGAACGCAGCCTCACCGTCTCCGGCGAGATTGTCCGTGCGCGTGACATTGTTCTGGCGGTCGGCTCCCGTGCCGCCATACCACCGATCCCCGGGCTGGATCCCCGGCGCGTCTTGACGAACGAGAGCCTCTTTGACGTCGACATCGTGCCGGAGCATCTCGTCATCGTTGGTGGCGGTCCAATCGGGATCGAGATGGCGCAAGCGCATCGCCGCCTCGGATCCCGTATCACCCTCGTTACACAAGGCCGGATCCTGCCGAAGGACGAGCCGGAACTCGTCGACGTTGTGCGCCGGTGCCTCTTGGGGGAGGGGATCGTGATCATCGAGAACGCCGAAGTCCGCTCCGTTCGACACGAGGCGAACGGACACGTCGTCGAGGTTGTCCATGGGGAATCGACGCGTAGCTTCGCGGCCTCCCACCTCCTTGTCGCTACGGGCAGGACGGTGAACATCGAGGGGCTGGCACTCGAGCGTGCCAACGTCGAGTTCGGCCCCGAGGGCATCCACACGGATAGGCGCTTGCGGACCACGAACCGCCACATCTACGCCGTGGGCGACTGCCTGGGGGGTCCGCAGTTTACGCATATCGCTGGCTACCAATCCGGGATCGTGATCCGGAACCTGGCATTACGTATTCCTGCCAAGGTCGACTACGGCGCCTTGCCGTGGGTTACCTATACCGATCCCGAGTTGGCCCATGTGGGCCTGACGCTGACCGAGGCGAACCAGCGTTATGGCGACAGGGTGCGGACCGTCGTCAAGACCCTGGACAATCTCGACCGGGCCGTCGCGGAAGGCCGCAACGAGGGAATGCTGAAGATTGTTGCCTTGCCTGACGGCCGGGTCCTCGGCTGCTCGATCGTCGCTCCCGGGGCTGGAGAACTGATCGGGCTATGGTGCCTCGCCATCACCAAGGGTCTGAAGCTGAAGGATATCGCCTCGCTCGTGCTGCCTTATCCGACGCTGTCTGAACTCTCCAAGCAAGCGGCAGGAGAATGGTATCGGCCGAGGCTCTTCAGCGAGCGCACACGCCAGCTTGTAACGTTGCTGCGCAAGCTTCCGAACTGGTGAGCGAGACGTGATGTCTGTCGCTCATGTCGTCAAACGAAAGGTGTTGTCCATGTCTCTTCGCGGATGGATCCTCCTCGTTGTCCTGGGGGCGCTCACGTTGGGTGCCTATGGCGCGGGAATTTCCGACGTCCTCAACATTGAGGCGGTGAAGGCTCGGCGGGGCGATTTCCTGTCCGCCGTGGAGGCTCACCCGTTCTGGTCCGCCAGCGCCTTCTTCCTCGCCTATGCCATCGTGGTGGCTCTCTCGCTGCCTGCCGCGTCGGTCATGACACTGCTGGGCGGATTCATGTTCGGCACAGTCCTTGGCGGCTCGCTGGTGGTGGTCGCCGCGACTCTCGGGGCGACTATCCTGTTCCTGGTGGCGCGATCGTCGCTCGGCGGAGCCCTGCGCGACAAAGCCGGTCCCTTTGCCGCACGCGTGTCGTCGAACTTTCAGGCCAATGCCTTCGAGTACCTGCTGTTCATGCGGATCGTCCCGATATTCCCTTTCTTCGTGGTGAACGTCGTCCCCGCGTTGTTCGGCATGCACTTGCGGGCATTCGCGTTGGCGACTCTCGTGGGGATCATCCCCGGCACCTTCGTCTACGCACATCTCGGGCGGGAACTTGGAACGATTTCCAGCCTTGGAGACCTTCTGTCGGTGGATGTCCTTGTGGCCTTCACGCTGCTCGGGTTGATTGCCCTCCTTCCCGTCGCATACCGAAAATGGAAGTCTGTGCGGTCTGGCCCCGCAGTTCCCGTCGCGCTGCTCGCGCTTGCGCTGTCGGCTGGCTTCGCTCCGGATGCAAACCAGGCAAGGGCGGCGGACGCACAGTACGACCGCTTCGTCGAGGTCTATGGCAGCCTGCTGGATGATCACGTTCGGCCTGCCCGGAAGAGCGGCATCACCTATGCGGGTGTCGACTACGTCGCCTGGCGAAAGGACCCCCGGCATGCCGAAGCGCTGGCGGTCCTGCTGGCTTCAAATCCAGCGATGGCTGGTTCACGCGCCGAGAAGCTCGCCTATTGGATAAACGCCTACAACTTTCTGACCGTCGACCTCATCGTCCGGGAGGGCGAGGCCCAGTCGATCAAGAACCTCGGCGGTATCTTCTCCAGTCCCTGGAAGAGTTTCCAGTGGCCAGTCGGTGGAGGGCAGCGAAGCCTCGATGACATCGAGCATGGGATCATTCGCAAACTCGGCGAACCGCGGATCCACTTCGCGGTGAATTGCGCGGCGATCTCCTGCCCCGATCTCCGCGGAGAGCCCTATGCGGCCGCGACCCTCGATAGTCAGCTCGCCGAGCAGGTCGCAAGGACGTTCGCCAATCCCACGAAAGGCTACGCCGCCAACGGCAAGTCTGTCTGGGTCAGCAAAGTGATGGACTGGTACGGAAATGATTTCAACGGTGGCGCCGTCGCGACGTGGATCCGGGAAAACGCTCCGGTCAACATGCCGTCCGGAGCGAGGGTTGGTTTCTTTGCCTACGACTGGGCGCTGAACGACCTCTGAGAAGGGGTGAAGGATACCCATGCTGGATCACCGTATTGTCCCGTTGCAGAATCGGATCCTCGTTCCTGTCGCACGCGTCCTGGCGGCCAGGGGTGTTCGCGCCGACACGCTGTCATGGGCGGGATTTGGCTTTGGCGTTGCGGCGTTCTTCCTGATCGCGGCAAGCTTCTATGCATTCGGGCTCGTGGCGATCGCAGCCAACCGTTTGTTGGATGGTCTCGACGGAAGCGTCGCCCGTGCCACGCACCCGACAGACCGGGGAGCGTTCCTCGACATCGTGTTGGATTTCGTCTTCTACGCGTTGGTGCCCCTCGGCTTCGCGATTGCCGATGCCGAAGCGAACGCATTGCCGGCCGCCGTGTTAATTGCATCCTTCGTCGGGACCGGCAGCAGCTTCCTTGCGTTCTCGCTGCTGGCGGAGCGACGAGGACTTTGCTCGACGCGGTTTCCGTCAAAGGGGCTCTATTACCTCGGCGGCTTGGCGGAGGGGGCTGAGACGATTGCGGTGTTCGTCGTCATGTGCCTCTTCCCCTCGTACTTCGCCGCTCTGGCCTATGGCTTCGCATTGGTGTGCGCGCTGGCAACCGTCTTGCGCTGGCGTCACGGGCTCACCGTTCTTGCCGGGACCTGACACCCTGGACTGGTTCATTGAAACATGTGCCTCCAGAGGGTGTTCGGCACATGACAGGCGATACCCTCCGCCGGCGGGCGGACGATGCCCTTCGAGACACCTACAGATGGAGGACTACTGTGATCTCATCGCGTACCGCACCGGTCATCGTCTTCGACGTCAACGAGACGCTGCTCGACATTACGGTCCTCGAGCCGCTGTTCGCCAGACTCTTCTCCGACGCGTCGGTGATGCGCGAATGGTTCGCACAGTTGATCCTCTATTCAGAGGCCATCTGTCTTTCCGGTCGCTATGTGCCGTTCGGCCAGATCGCCGCGGGTGTCCTGAAGATGGTGGGGCAGACCCGGGGCGTTTCAGTCGGTTCGGCCGACCTTGACGAACTGCGCGCGACGCTCGCCAACATGCCGGCACATCCGGACGCGGCCCCCGCTCTTGGCACGTTGAAGACCGCGGGGTTTCGGCTGGTCACCCTGACAAACTCTCCGCCTGCGGATTCGCCCACTCCGCTGGAGCGCGCCGGCCTCGCTGACTTCCTCGACGCGTCATACAGCGTCGACACGGTTCGCCGGTACAAACCGGCACCCGAGACCTACCGGATGGTCGCCGAAGCCGAAGGTGCCGAAACCGCCGATCTTTGCATGGTGGCCTGCCATGTGTGGGATACCATTGGAGCGCAGGCCGCCGGGTGCCTCAGTGCTCTGGTGACGCGACCGGGCAACGCGGTCCTGGAAGTGGGCGAGATCCCCGTTCCTGACATAGTTGGCCCGGACCTCAAGGTGGTTGCGCACGAGATCGTTAATCGATGGTCGGTGCTGTGACGGCAAAGTTCTGCCGAGCGTGATGATGCAGGTAAGGCTCCAGACTACCGGGCCCGGAGGGATGACGCCAGGCAAGAGGTGTTCATTCACATTCGAACGCCCCAATCCTCGGCGAACTCGCTCGGAACCTGGCAATCCGAACGTCGTCGGGTGCGAAGAAAGAGCCATGCGTCACGCAGCGCAACTTCATATCCGCAAACAGGCCGAAGGCCGCTGAATTGAAACAATGGGAGGACACTCCATGGCGCTGAACGAACGGCAAGAGGCGCTCTGCGCCGGAAACCCGGCGGAGTTCTCCGGTCTCTCGGCGGTGATCCTGAATTGCACACTCAAGCGGGCGGACGAGCCCAGCCATACCGAACTGCTTCTGACGGTACCGGCCGAGATCATGCGGCGTGTCGGCGTCACGGTCGAGATTATCCGGCCGTCGGGCATGCCCATCGCCTTTGGCGTGCAGCCCGACATGACTGAGCATGGCTGGCCGGAAGACGCCTGGCCAGGCATCTGGAAGAAGATCGCCGCCGCCGACATCCTGATCCTCGGCACGCCCATCTGGCTCGGCGAAGAGAGCTCGGTCTGCCGGCTGATGATAGAGCGGCTCTATGCCATGTCGGCGGAGTTGAACGACAAGGGGCAGTCGAGCTTCTACGGCAAGGTCGGCGGCGTCGTCGTCACCGGCAACGAGGACGGTATCAAGCACGTGGCGATGTCGATCCTCTATGCGCTCCAGCATCTCGGCTATACGATCCCGCCGCAAGCCGATTGCGGCTGGATCGGCGAGGCGGGGCCGGGGCCGTCCTACGGCGACGACGGCGCCGGGTTCGACAACGATTTCACCCAGCGCAACACCACGATCATGACCTGGAACCTGTTGCACATGGCCCGGATGCTGAAGGCGGCGGGCGGGTTGCCCAACCATGGCAACGACCGCCGCGCTTGGAAGGCCGGGTGCCGTTTCGGCTACGAGAATCCCGAGCACCGGGCCTGAGCCGGAGGGGAGCCGACCTCGCGGCTCTCTCCAGCCGCCGTCTTAGACCTTGTAGCCGGCGAACATCTCGTCGACCTCTGGTTTGAAAACGTGGTTGCTGTAGTTACTGAGCGTCTTGACGGCGATGGCGAGGATGATGGCGGGGATGTGCCGCTCCTCATAGCCGGCCTCGCGGAACGCGGCAACCTCGTTGCCGGTCGGGTTGCCACGGCTCTCGACCATTCGCACGGTGAAGGCACGCAGTGCCTCGAGCTTCGCGTCAGGCAGCGGCCGTCCCTCGCGCAGCGCGGCGAGCGACTCAGCGGGGACGCCGGACATCTTGTCGGCGATCATCGAATGCGCTGCCATGCAGTAGCCGCAGCCATTGAAGTTCGAGATGGCGAGGAACACGATCTCCTGCTCGGCGGGGGAGAATCCGGCCGACTCGCGGAACCGGTTGTAACCGTCGAGATAGGTGTCGAGGACCCCCGGTACGGCGGCCATGCCGCCGTACATGTTGGGCACGAAGCCGAGACTCTTCTTCGCACGCTCGAGCGCGGCCTTGGCGCCGCTCTGTGCGGTGTCGAGAGTCTCGGGCTTTACGTCGATGATGTAGTTCGTGGTCATGGTCTTCCTTCGGTTGCTGGGGTCGGAGGTGGTCGGCAGCGCCTGCGCCGATCGAGTGCGAGTACGTCAAGGAGATGTGCGGCGAGCGAGGCCGAGGTCCAGGGCGCCGGTACAGTGCGAATTGTGAGACCGTCAACGAGAAGCGTTGCGAACGGACGGTGCCCGCGCTTCGCGAGGACACTGGGGCTCTGGTTCAGCGGCATCGACGTTCCGGCGTTGTCCTTTCGTCGAACGGACCGTCCCGCACTCTTCGATCGAAATAGGCGCCGCGTTACGCCGACTCAAGCGTTTGTGTAGCCTGCGACATCGAAGATCCGCCGCGCCACGCGGTGGAAAGCGCCGAGCGGAAGCCGGGCCCAGCATCCCGGGCCTGATCGCAAGGGGGTGCTCGAGATCTTGCTCGCCGCGGCGATCCGGGAGATGGGCGGCAGCACCGCGGCGAAGACGTCTGCGCCGTCAGGCGAGTAGCCGACCTGCCACGCCGTCGCCCGAAGTCAGGCTAGCGCGCGGCAAGGGCGGCGAGGACACGCGCCTTCTGCGCGGCGGGGTCGATCGCGATCTCACTTAGCGTCTCGAGTTCGCGGTCCTCCCACGGGTTGCGGTCGGGATGGCGCGCGGCGTGTTCCGCGAAGACACGGTCGCGTGCCGCAACGAGGGCCTCGATCTCAAGGCGGAAGAGGCGTGTCATGGCGGTGAGCCATCGGTTGGTCGGCCAACTCGGAAACGCATGATCGACCGAGAAGCGCTCTATCATGCGCGTCACGTCCGCCGCCGGATACCAGGTCTCGGCCGTCACCCAGCGGTTCGTCGTGAAGAGACGGATCGGCGCGCCGAAGCGGTCCATCGAGATTGCGACGAGATGCGCGATGGCCTTGTCGCCAGCGGGCCATCCCTGCGCCACCGGATCTGCGACGGGAGTGACGCCCCCGGGCATGCCGCCGGCACGCAGGAAGCAGTGGAAATGGCCGTGTTCGGCCTCACGGTGAGCATGGTAGTAGTACTGCGAGTGCGTCTCGGCATCGTAGACGTCGCCCTGCGGGTAGTGCGTCATCTGTACGAACTGACCCGCGCCCTTCAGTATCTCGCCGACAACGTTGAGCCGTGCCTTGCCGAGCACGCGGAGGCATTCGTCGATCTCGTCCGCGGCTGCCGCCATGCGGCGCAGCTCCGCAGTATCAAGGTCGTCGAGCGGTGGCGGGCTCTCAAGGATCAGGACAGCGCGGTCGCTCATGCAGTCACCGGGCGGTTCAAGATGGTTCGGCCGAGAAGCCAGCCGCCAAAGGACAGCAGCGCCACCGAACCGCTCTGCCAGATCAGCACCATCAACGCAGCGTCCTGCGCGTGAAAGAGGCGCAGGCCGACATTGCCGAGCGCCGCCGCGGCGAGCATCGCGAGCGCCAGGTTGAGACGGGGTCGCACCGGAAAACCGCGCCGCAGCATCGCCACCAGCGCGATGGCCGGCACCGAGCCTGTAAGTGCGATAAAGATGAGGCATTCCGGCTCGCCGGTGATGCTGACGCCGGAGCGCCCGGTTAGAGCCGAAAGACATCCTACCCCTTGCGAGCCGAGCCAGAGCGCCGCAGGAATGATCGGTGCGAGAGCCACCCGGCGGCTGGTGCCGGGAACACTGAGGGCAAGCGCCGCATGGGCCGCGAGGATGGCGGTGGCGAGCGCCGCGAGCTGCTCGACCCAGAAGTGGGTCTCGCGAAGCTGCGCGGCGAGGTCGGGGCGCGGCGACATCAGGAGCACGATGACCGCGGCAAAGCCTGCCGCCAGCGCAAACCATCCGAGGCAACGCCGCCAGGCGGGGGGCAGCGGGCGAACCGGTCCGGCATGGGCGAGGCGGTCGATGAGGGCGTCGGTCTGCATCAGAGGCGACCCTCCCCGACAAGTGCCTGTAACTTGCGGGCGGCGCGGTGGACGGCGATCTTGAGGGCGGCGACGGTCGAACCGCTCGTCCCCGCCGCCTCGTCAAGCGACATTCCGCGCAGGCGCACCAGTGTAAAGGCGCGACGTTCGGTCTCCGACAACCCCAACAATGCGCGTTCCATCGACATTCCGTTCATGACTTCATCTGAAGGATTGTTCGCACGGGACCCCGAAAAGGTTTCAGCGATGGCCGCCATCTCTTCGAGAAGCATGCCGGCACGGCCGCGGCGGCGGTGAAGGTCGGCCACCCGGTAGCGCGCGATTGCGGCGATCCAGGGCAGCACCGGCCTCGTCTCGGCCCAGCTCGCTCGCGCCACATGGACCGACATCAGCACCTCCTGCACCAGATCCTCGACGTCGGCCTCGGACAATCGGGTCGCACGCGCCCGCATCTGCCGGCGCAGACGGAGACTGAGTTCGGCGAGGAAAGCGCGGTAGGCGCCCTGGTCGCCGAGTCGGCCACGGCGCAGCAGGTCGGCCAGCCGCTTGTCGTCAGCGATCGTCTCGTCGTTCGGGCGTCGCTCCGTCGGCATGGGCTTTGGGCTTTCGTCACTCGGTACGTCTCGCTGATCCTGCCTCGACACCGGACCGCTGCGAAAGGAACTTTTTTGTAACCGCCGGGGTGCGACCGGCGAAGAGGCTAACGACGGACTGCCTAATGGCAGGCCCGCGGCAACGACAGACACGACAATCCACAACTTGGGAGGACCGAATGAACATTCTGACGCAGGTACCGAGGCGGGCCCGCAGCGCGCTGCGCCTTTCGACCGCAATGCCAATGGCGCTGATGATGGGTGCCTTCGCGCTTTCGGCATCGGTGGGTGCTGTCGCAACCACCTCGGCAGCGGCCCAAAGCCAGGCCGTCAACCCGTGCGCGGCCAATCCGTGTGTCCCGAAACCGAGTGCCGCGCCGGCCAATCCGTGTGCAGCCAATCCATGCGCAGCGGCCAACCCGTGTGCCGCAGCCAACCCGTGCGCGGCGACCAAACCGAAAGCAGGCAACCCCTGCGCGGCGTCCCAAACCGAGCCGGCCAACCCTTGCGCGGCTAACCCCTGCGCCGCCAATCCGTGCGAGGCCCAGGGAGCCGGAGCGAAGACGGACTGCGTGCTGCCGTCGGCAAACCCCTGCGCGGCGAAGAACCCTTGCTCCGCCGCTGCCAACCCATGTGGCGTGGCTAACCCGACAGCCGCGGCCACCCCGTGCGGAGCTGCTAATCCGTGCGCCGCTTCGGCCAATCCGTGCGCTGCTGCCGCCAACCCCTGCGCCGCCGCTAATCCTTGCGCGGCCAACCCCTGCGCGGCCGACGCCGTCAAGGAGGTCAGCGACGAGGAAGCGGCGCAGATCTACGACTGCCTCCTCGACAAGATGGAGGAGCAGGCGGCGGCGCTCGAGGCGGGCGAGAGCATCGAGGGGCCCTCCTGGCTGAAGTCTGACCTGTCCGAGGCGCGCGCCTTCCTGTCCTGGGAGACCGTGAGCACCGGACCCTACAGCTCGGCCACCCATGGCGGACGGTATGTCGTTAATCTCGCCGACGAGAACGCGGCACCAACCTATCGGCAATTCGAGGCAGGCGGCGCGATGCCCGCGGGCGGCATGCTCGGCAAGCCGAGCTTCACCGTCTCGCCGGACGGCCACGCCGTGCTCGGCCCTCTCTTCCTGATGGAAAAGGCCGAGGCCGGTGCGTTCCCCGAAAGCGGCGACTGGATCTACACCGCGATCATGCCAGACGGCTCGCTGATGGGGCGGACCGGCGGCGAGAACGGCGCGGCGATGGAGTTCTGCGCCGCTTGCCACATGAGCATCGGCGCCGACACCGACAGCATGACGTACCTCCCCGAGGCGTATCGCGTCTCCAACTGACGCCCCGGCCGCGGGACGCCTTAAGCGGCCCGCGGCCCCTTACCCTGGAGTTCATGACGATGATCCAGCTCTTGGCCGCTCTGGCAATGATCCTCGTGGGCGATGCGGCGCGGGCACAGCCGGATAGCTGGCGGCAGGAGTGGCCAGAAACCGACTTTTCGCGCAGCGCCGTCGACTTCGCCGAAATCGTCTCGGGCGGCCCACCCAAGGACGGTATCCCGGCGATCGATGCGCCGCGGTTTCGCAAGGCGTCGGACGAGACGCGGCTCGATCCACGCGAGCCAGTGATGAGTTACGCCCCCAAGGGCGTGCCGGGCCGAGCCTATCCGATCCGGTACCTGATGTGGCACGAGATCGTGAACGACGTGGTGGCGGACATACCCATCGCGGTGACCTACTGCCCGCTCTGCAACAGCGGCATGGTCTTCGACACGCGCATCGACGGGATGCCACACACGTTCGGCGTCTCGGGCAAGCTGCGGCATTCCGACATGATCATGTACGACCGGCAGACCGAGAGCTGGTGGCAGCAGGCGGTCGGCGAAGGCATCGTCGGTGCCCTTACCGGCCAGAGGCTCACCGCGTTGCCGGCGCGGATGGAGAGTTGGCAGGCATTCCGCGCGGCGCATCCGGACGGGCTGGTGCTAGACGAGCCGGACCGGGCGCGCGCCTACGGCCACAATCCCTATGTGGGATACGACGGCGCGCGCCGCCCGTTCCTCTATACCGGCGAGAACCCGCCGCACGGAATCCCGCCGCTCGCCCGCGTGGTTCGCGTCGGCGAGCGCGCTTGGCCCCTCGAGCGGCTGCGCCAGGCGGGCCGCATCGAAGAGGCGGGGGTGACGCTGGAATGGCGGCCGGGTCAAGCCTCGGCGCTCGACAGCGACCGAATCGCGGAGGGGCGCGAGGTCGGCGACGTGGTGGTGCGGGACGCGCAGGGGCAGGACATCGCCTACGACATCCCTTTCGCGTTCGCGTTCCACGCCTTCTACCCGAAGGGGGGCTGGATGCTCGGGCGCGGCGCCAGGTAGCCGAAGCGGCATCGCCGTGGATGTTCCCTCGTTGTCGCCGCAGACGCTATCGTGCTGCTCAGTGATCGTGGTTGGCGTCGCGGTCGCGCTTGTCGGCTCGCGTGCCCTTGGCGAGGCCATGTTGCCCGCCGTCTGCCCCGGCGACGTCTTCGCGCGAAGAAGTTCGACACTTGGGTCCGTGCAATGACCGCCTTTCTGGAGAACGCCTGTGACACGATGCTCGACCGAATCGGGCGGTGGATGGCCCGGCGCCTCGACGCACCGACGCCCGGCTACCAGCCTTACGCGCTGTCGGACTACGATACGCTCTGCCAGACTCTCAGGATCGGCGACGTGGTGCTGGTCGAAGGCCGCCAGAACGTCTCGGTCGCGATCAAGTACCTGACGCAGTCGACCTGGTCACATGCGGCGCTCTATGTCGGCAACATGGCATCGTTGTCAGCCGACGGCGAGCTACCGCGGCTGGTCGAGGTCGAACTCGCCGAAGGATGCGTCGCGGTCCCGCTATCGAAATATCGCGACCACAACATTCGCATCTGCCGTCCCCGAGGGCTGCCGCGCGCTGATCGTCTCGCCGTCGCGCGGTTCATGGTCGAGCGGATCGGCATGCGCTACGACTTTCGCAACATCCTGGACCTGGCGCGCTATTTCCTGCCCACGCCCCCGGTGCCGGTTCGTTGGCGCCGCCGCATGCTGGCGCTGGGGTCGGGTGACCCGACGCGGGCGATCTGCTCGTCACTCATCGCGCAGGCCTTTCAGTCGGTCCGCTATCCGATTCTTCCCGACATCCTCATCACGCCGGGGGGAGTCGGCCGTGAGGCGCAGCGCGAAATCTTCCACATCCGGCACCACTCCTTGTTTGCGCCCCGCGATTTTGATCTGTCGCCCTTCTTCGAGATCGTGAAGCCGAGACTTGTCGCCCACTTCAATCCTCGTGAGATTCCGTGGGGCGATCCGGCGCCGAAGATGCCGCCGTTTCCGGGCCTTGAGATTGCGGCCTGCGACTAAACGGGCCAACCTTAGCACGACATTCTTCGTCATGGCGGCGGGGGCGGCTGCCTGCGTGGCACCGCGCTGAGCTTCTGGTCGCGAACGTTTCCTTCAAGGTTCAGCACGTCCACCACGCGTCACTGCATTTTCACGGCTCCCCACCGGCACGAACACAAAGCCCGGGAAGGCCCAGAGCCGCACCACCCCCCGCATCGACACCAGCCGAACCGTCACCGACATGCCCCCGTTATCTGTGACCATCACGCGACACGGCCGGTCAGCATCGCCGGTGAGTTACGTAACGGCGGCTGGGATGATTGAGCGGCATCATCCGAGCCGCTACGAGTCCGGGTGCACGCTTGTGTTTCCACATGACAGCGACCTCGGCGAAGCCTAATCGGTGGCTCTCGCCGAAGGCGACGAAAATCGTCGCCCATCGCTCTTGACCTTCCAGCGAGTGGAAGCCCCACTTGTTCACAGCGAGGCTGCTTAGCCATCGTGACGCTACACGTCGGAGGTGTAGGAGAGCCAGGTGGGCCGCTCGCCATGACCCGTCTGGCTCCAGGATCGCCAATGTGCCGCGCTGGCAATTGGATCGAACGAGGAATAGCCTACGCTCATGCAGTTCATCGCCCGCCTGATATTTGTCGCACTCCTCGCCGCATTCGCGGCGAGTTCGGTTGCGCATGCGGCTGGCTCGGCAAAGATGGCCGCCGACATGGTGGCCATCGACGTCGCATCCATGGACATGGCGGACTGCGAGGCCTGTGATGGTCCCGAAGTCGGCGGTATGGGCCTCGCCTGCGATTTCCATTGCGGCTCAGGCAGTCTTGCGGCCGTCCTCGGACCGCAAGGCGATCGGTTCGTTCAGCCGACGGGCGGTCTCTTGGACCCGGCGGTAACTGACGACCATTGTGGCCTGACGTGCCCTCCGACAGAGCAGCCCCCTCGAACTCTCATCTAATCTGACGCCCGGCGCTATCGCGTCGGGGCGTCTTGCCGTGACTATCGGTGCGTTGGCGCCGAAGCACGGTGGTGACCGATGCCGGATTATTTCCGGCTTTTCGGCAGACGACCAATCGATCAGTGAGAGTTGAACAATGGCTCGAAATCCCGACCCGGCGCCTTCGCGCGCCACCATGTCCGCCCCCGGGAGCCCGCAGGGCTTCCTCCATCAGACCCGACGCGGATTTCTGTCTGCTTCCTTGACCGCAGTCGGACTTCTGGCGCTCCCGGTCGCATTGCGCCCGGCCATGTCGGCATCGTCCCCGGCCGTGGCTCTCGCATTCGACGGGGAGGCGCTGATCGCGGCAGGGGCGACCCTCAGCCGCAGCGACGACGGGGGACGCACGCGGATCTCACTGTCCGGGCCTGACGGCATCCTTGCGCTGGCGACCCACCCCGAGCGGCCGGGCCGCGTCGTCGCCGGGCTCGCTTCCGGCGGGGTTGCCGTCTCGGAGGATGGGGGGCGCGCGTGGGAAAGTCAGGTCGTCGGATACGGCAAAGGTGCCGTCGATGCGGTCACGTTCGCGGCTCGCCAGCCCGATATGATGTACGCCGCGATCCGCGGCGACGGCCTCTGGAAGAGCGAGGACGCCGGCAGGAACTGGAGCCTCGCGATGGACCGCCCGTGGCTCGACGATGCGGAGCGTGACCTTCGGTCGCTTGCCTCGGTCGATCTCGCGACCGGCATGGGCGGGATCTGGATCTACGCGGGCACCGACACCGGGATCACGCGCGTGCCGGATTGCTTCTGCCGTTGGCAGGACGTCCAGCCCGGCAACGCGATGGACGCTCTGGTAGCCGGCGACGCACCGCCTCCAGAAGCGCCGCTGCCGTCGGGCGAGCCGGTCCGTGCGCTGGCTGGCGCACATACCGCGTCGGGGATGCTCTACGCCGCCCTGCCGTCGGGCGTCTGGAGTTCACGGGACGCCGGGGTCGTCTGGTCACGTTTGACGTCGGGTGACGCCTCCGCAGTGGCGGTGAACCCGTCCGATCCCAAGTACCTCGTCGCCGCGCTGGATGGCGGTTTGAAGCAGAGCCGCGACTGCGGCACCACCTGGTCCGCGCTCGCGACCTCCTGAAGGATTTCATCATGAAGAACGCTCTCGTCATCGCCTCGATCGTGACCGTCGCAGTCGCTGGAGGCATCGCCTTCGCCACATTGTCCTCGGCGCAGGATTCAAGTCGGTCGCCCACTGCCGCGATCGCCGCTGCGGAACAGATCGTGCCCTCCAAGAGGATCACGATCTGGCGGGATCCAAACTGCGGATGCTGCGACACCTATGCCGAATATCTGGAAGCCAAGGGCTATCAGGTGACCCGCGTCGACGATCCGGGTTTCGATCGGCGCTCAGTCGATGTCGGGGTGCCGCAGGATGGGATCGGCTGCCATCTCGCCGAGATCGACGGCTACTACGTCAGCGGGCTCGTGCCGGCAAAGATCATCGAGCGCCTGGTGACCGAGCGCCCGCAGATTGCCGGAATCACGCTGCCCGGCATGCCGGGCAACGCCCCCGGAATGGCGCCGGAGAAGACCGGCACGTTGAAGACCTATGCTTTCGGTGAGGGCGGAATTTCCGTCTACTCCGATGAGTGATTGCATTGGCGGAATGATGGACGGGCCGATGATGGGCTTGATGATGGCGGGCGGCGGCCTCGTACTCCTGCTCGTCGTGACGGTTTTGATCCTCAGCCTCATGGCGTTGGTGAGATACCTCCGGGGGCCAAAATGAAGCCGATAGCGATTGCTATCGTCACCGGTGCTGCGGCGGCGGCGTTGGCAGTCATCGCCGCGCTGGCGCAACAGCACGGCGGCGAAGCGCCTGCGCAGGACGTCACCTTCCTGGGCGAGCCGGTCACGGCGGATGAGATCGCCCTTGGGCAGGATCTTTACGCCGCGAACTGCGCGTCTTGCCATGGTGACAATCTGGAGGGTCAAGCCGACTGGATGCGGCGGCTCGAGAACGGCCGAATGCCGGCGCCGCCGCATGACGAGTCCGGGCACACCTGGCACCATCCGGATCGGCAGCTCTTCACCATTACAAGGCTGGGCGTTGGTGGGGTCGTGCCGGGCTACGACAGCGACATGCCCGCCTTCCAAGACGTGCTGACGGACGAACAGATCCGGGCAGTGCTCGCCTTCATCAAGAGCACTTGGCCGGAGCGCCAGCGCAACTTTCAGGCGGACGTCACAGCGAACGACGAGGGTGGCTCGTGAACACGGCAGTCGCTCGAGATCCTTGGCAACGGGACAGCGCGGAGGACAACGCGCTGTTCGGAAACATCATCGCAAACGGAAGGAACTGAACTTGACCGACACATCTCATTCGGCCCCAAGGCCGCGATCCGCTGGGTTTCGCATGCCGCTTGGCCGCAGGGGACTGGTGATCGCCGCGATGGCGATCACCAGCGCGGGCATGGCGTTGAATTGGGATTGGCTTACGGCGATCGGGGCCGCACCGCTGATTCTGGCGCTCGCCCCCTGCGCTGTGATGTGCGCCACCGGATACTGCGTCATGTGCAAGAGCAAAAGCTGTGACGCAGACAGGAGCCCGACCGACGCGCCGGGTACGACCAAGGACTGAAACCAACCCAACCGAGGTGACGACCATGAAGACGAACACCACACTTGGCTTTGTAATCGCTTTTGCGGCCATGATTTCCGCGCCCGTGACCTTTGCGCAGGAGGACGCCGCGCCGGGGAAGATGACGCAGGGCGACGCCATGAAGGGCAGTGACATGCAGGGCGGCGACATGTCCGGCATGAAAGGCATGATGGGCGGCGATGAGTCCGGCATGCAGGGCATGATGCAGATGATGCAGCAGATGCGTCCGATGATGGAGGACTGCACCGAGATGATGCAGGCAATGGCCGCTCAGCCTCACCACGCCATCCCGAAAAACGACGGCTGATAGCCGTGCAGGCCCGGCCCCGACGGTCGGGCCTGCGTTTCCACGTTGAAAGAGACCCGATGAACTCAGTCTACCTCTCCCTGTCTCGTCTCCGTCTCCGGGCGCGACCGGGTGTCGACACGCTCGATGTTGGCGCTGCTCAACCCAGGCAAGGGTGCGCAGCGGGGCCCATCGGTCAAGCTCGTCACCGACGGGACAGCCCGACCGGGGTAAACCAGCGACGTCGAAGCCCGGCCGCTCTCGGTATTATGCCTGGTCCCGGATTAGTTGACGAACCGGCCAGTCGAAGCGGGAGAACCCAGTGTTTCGCAGGCGCGCGTCGCAGCGCTCGAGACGCTCACGGAAAGGTCACAGTCGGGGGGGCAGTTCCAACCATAGACTCCGCCGCCGGGTTGGAGGGCGGATATTGAAACGTATCGTTCTTGTCCTGGTGTTGATGCTCGCGCCCATTGGCGAAGCTTTCGCGCACAGTTCCGACGCCCCGATTGACGAGCTTATGGCCGAGCGGGAGCCCGCCTTCGAGCATTCCGATGGACGCCTTGCGCCACCGCTGAACGGGACCGATCCCGACGGATCGACGCTGCGTCTGGACGGGCTTCAGGACAAGATACTCGTGGTCAGCTTCATACCCGCGGGCTGCGGTTCGCCTTGCAATGCGCAGCAGGCACTTTTGCGCGCGGTGCAAGAGGGGGTGAACATCACGCCGATGCGCGATCGGGTCACCTTCCTCACGGTGGGTGCCGCCTCTGTGGCAGGCTTGGACAGATCGAACTGGCTACCCGTCACGGTGGGTGAAGGCGCCGCCAAGGCGGCGGCATCCTTCGCAGCCCTGTCCGCGCGTGAGGACTACGCGCCAATGATCCATGTCATCGACCGCGGTGGACGCCATGCCGCCATCTTTCACGGCGCGGAATTCGCCCGCACGAACCTGATTGTCTACATCAACGCATTGACGAACACGCCACCGCCGGAGAGCGGCTGGCTCGACAGCATACTTGGAGCGTTTTGATTATCGTGGCGCACGTTCGGCTCCGCCTATCCTAACTACCGAAGCGCCGTCCGGCGCTGGATCTGACGACAAACGAAAGGTCGAAACCCATGATGTCCAAGCGGACGACATTCCTCGCCGGCATGCTTGCCCTCCTGTCTACGTCCGTGCTCGCGGCAGAGAACGTCGAAATGTTCTCGACGTCTGGATGCGGGTGCTGCACCGGCTGGATGAAGCACCTTGAGGAGGCCGGGTTCGAGGTCGAGAACGAGAACCTCGCGATGGCGGATCTCTACGCGAAGAAGATGGAGGCCGGACT
This sequence comes from Aurantimonas sp. A2-1-M11, assembly GCF_036549475.1. Lineage (NCBI taxonomy): Bacteria > Pseudomonadati > Pseudomonadota > Alphaproteobacteria > Hyphomicrobiales > Aurantimonadaceae > Aurantimonas > Aurantimonas sp. A2-1-M11. The sequence continues at coordinate 53,890 of NZ_JAZHLI010000025.1, forward strand.
GAAGCCGGGCCTGACCTCGTGCCACACGGGTTTCGTCGGCGGCTATGTCGTCGAGGGTCACGTTCCGGCCGCGGAGGTCAAACGGATCCTCGCCGAGAAGCCCGACGCGATCGGCCTAACCGTTCCCGACATGCCTGCCGGCAGTCCCGGTATGGGCGAGAGCGACAAACCCTACGAGGTGCTCCTCGTCGCGCGAGACGGCACCGCCACCGTCTATGCGCGGTACCCGAAATGAGGTCGACGCATATCGCGACCGCGGTGGCCATCAGCCTCGGCTTTGTCGGCCCCATCACGGCACATGAATTCAAAGCCGGAAGTCTGACGATCGACCATCCGTCGTCCCGACCGACCCCGCCGACCGCGAAGGTCGGGGTGGGGTATTTGTCGGTCACCAACGTAGGAAGTCGAGCAGACCGACTGATCGGCGGATCGGCTACCGTCGCGGGTAGATTCGAGATCCACGAGTCGTCGGTGGAGAACGGCGTCGCACGGATGCGTCCGGTCGAGAACGGAATCCTCATCGAACCGGGTGCGACGGTCACGCTGGCTTCCGGGGGAACCCATATCATGCTGCTCGTCCTGAAGGAGGCGATCGTCAGGGACAGCTCCTTCGAAGGTACACTGGTGTTCGAGCATGCTGGAACCGTACCTGTCCGCTTCTCGGTCGAAGGCTTCGGCGGAGCCGGTGCGGCTACCACCCACGAGGGTCACGGGCAATGACATTGCGCACGGCCCGACGCTGGCTTTGGGTCGCCGTCGCCGTGGCCACGGGAGTCTTCGTCGGAGCGGCTTGGACGCTACCGAGTTCCGAGCATGCGCCCACTGCCGACACGAGTTCGGCCACGCCCATCGGTGGTGAGTTCTCACTGGTGGATGAGGACGGAAAGCCCAGGACGTGGTCGGACTTTCGGGGCGGGCCCGTCGCGGTGTTCTTCGGTTTCACGCATTGTCCCGACATCTGCCCGACGACGCTCGGTGAACTGTCGGTGCTCCTCGACGCCCTTGGAGCGCAAGCCGACGAGTTGCAGGTCGTGCTGATCAGCGGGGACCCCGAGCGGGACACGCCCGAGGTACTCAATGCCTATCTCCAGTCATTCGATCCACGGATCGTAGGTCTCACGGGACCGGAAGCCGAGGTCGATCGCGCGTTCTCAGCCTTCAAGGCTTACCGGAGGAAGGTGCCGACTGGAGGTGGCGACTACACGATCGACCACTCGGCCGGGATCTACCTCTACGACCGGAACGGCGGGTTCGCCGGGACGCTCGATATACATGAGGACATGGAGGTCCGGCGGAAGAAGGTCGAGCGGCTGTTGTCGGTTGAGGCTTGAGTCTGGTCGAGCGATCGCCTTCATGCCTGGCTGGGCCGCCAGATACACCGCGCCGCTCCGCGGGTCGGTGGATGCATCTGCGTAGCTCGTCAACCGTGACGATCCATAAGGACCATCCACCATGATTGGCCTGCGCGAGGCACTAGAAGCCAGGCAGGTGGCCATCTACTTCGCCGCGATCCTCGTGGCCGTCGTGGCATCGTTCGCCCTTCCGACGACCGGTCTCGCGGCGGCCATCGATCCCGCCTTGGCGTTCATGCTGTTCGTCACCTTCCTCCAGGTGCCGTTGGCCGACCTCAGACAGGCCTTGCTCCAGGTCCGGTTTTTCGCCGCTCTCGCGGGAGCCAATTTCGTCGCTGTCCCCGTGCTGGTGTTCGGCCTCGTCCAGTTCCTGCCCGCCGACCCCATGCTCCGTCTCGGCGTCCTTCTGGTCCTGCTGGCACCCTGCATCGACTACGTCGTCACCTTTGCACAGATCGGCAGGGCGGACGCGCCGCTACTGCTCGCCTCGACGCCCGCGCTCCTCGTCCTCCAGATGCTCCTGCTCCCCGTCTACCTCGACCTCTTCCTCGGCGACGACGCCGCGCGGCTGGTACAGGTAGGCCCGTTCCTCCACGCCTTCGTCTGGCTGATCGCGATCCCGCTGGCGCTCGCCGCGGTCGTCCAGTTCGGTGCGGCGCGAAGCACCGCGGTCGGGTGGGTTCGGGAGAGTCTCAGCGTCATGCCCGTTCCCGCAACGGCGCTCGTCCTGTTCCTGGTCTTCGCAGCCGTCGTGCCGCAGCTCGGCCTCGCGATCGACGGCGCGCTCCGCGTCGTCCCGATCTACGTCGCATACGCCATTGCCGCGCCGGTTGTCGGCTGGTTCGTGGGCCGGCTTGTGGGCCTTGATGCTCCCGGGGCGAGGGCGACCGCGTTCAGCTCGGCGACGCGCAACTCTCTCGTCGTGCTGCCGCTGGCCTTTGCCGTGCCGGGCGCGGTGCCGCTCCTGCCGGCCGTCATCGTCGCCCAGACGGTCGTCGAGTTGGTCGCCTCGCTCGCCTACATGCGGATCATTCCGAGAATGGGCAGGGCGGAAGCGGCTACGGCCGCCTGAGCCTGCGGGCACCAGTCGCACGGGCACTGGCGTCTGCCACTCCGGCCGACACGGTTTCCCCGTTGTTCCTGTTCGCGTGAAAGGGTGCCCGCAGCGATCCGGCCAGGGGTTTACCCATGTTCCCCGATGAGGCACCGTTCCTGCGTCATCCGCGCCGTCGACGAATGTCATAGCCGCCCCTCTCCATGCGGCCCGCCGCTTCGGTTGGTCGCATGACGAAACATTGTTCTCCGAGAGGGAATTCATACGTTGTGCCTTGTGAGGGAACTCTGTAACGATATGCGTGTCCTCTCCAAGCAGACATTGAGGAAGTTCTGGGAGTCGGAGCGCAGGCATTCCGTTGCCAAGGGACCCCTCGAGGCATGGCATGAAGAGGCGAAGGCGGCGACCTGGAAGCACCCGAACGACCTGAAGGCGACCTACCGGAACGCCAGCGTGGTCGGCAACGGGCGCATCGTGTTCAACATCAAGGGCAACGACTATCGTCTCGTCGTTAGCATCAACTACGCGATCGGCATCGTGTACGTCTGCTGGGTCGGGACGCACGAAGACTACGACAAAATCGACGTGGAGACGGTCCGATGCACGTGAAGCCCATCAAGTCAGAAAGCGACTACGAGACCGCGCTCGCTCGCGTGGGAGACCTGATGTCGGCTGAGCCTGGCACGCCCGAGTTCGAGGAGCTCGACTTCCTTTCCGCGCTCGTCGAGACGTGGGAGGCCAAGCACCACTCAATTGCCCATCCTGACCCGATCGACGCCATCGCGTTTCGCATGGACCAGGCAGGCCTCGCCCGGCGCGACCTCGTGCCGTTCATCGGTAGCGCGAGCAAGGTCTCCGAGGTGATGAACCGCAAGCGGCCGCTGACGCTCGCGATGATCAAGGCGCTGCATGCCGGCCTCGGAATTCCCGCAGAGGTCCTCCTACGCGAGCCGGAGGCCAAGGATGCGTTCGACGCGTCGAAGTGGCCATGGCACGAAATCGTGCGCCGGGGCTGGGTCGCGGGTTTCGCCGGGACGGCCAAGGAGGCGCGGTCACGTGCCGGGGAGCTTGCGCGCTCCCTCATGCCACAGGCTTCCACAGGCTGCATCCAGCCAGCCCTCTACAGGAGATCCATCCGAGCGAAAGGGACGACCGACGAGCATGCCGTCGCGGCCTGGACATCCCGTATCGTGTCAGTCGCCTGCGACGAGGCATTGCCGGGGCGGTACGAGCCCGGTTCGGTCGACGCGGACTTCGTGGCCGACTTGGTCAGGCTGAGCTTCCTCGACGACGGGCCGCGGCTCGCAAGGGAGTTCCTTGGAAAAAACGGCATCCACCTCGTCATCGAACGGCACCTGCCAAAAACGCGGATCGACGGCGCTGCGACGAAGCTTGCCGACGGGTCCCCCGTCATCGGCATGTCGCTTCGCCATGACCGCCTCGACAACTTCTGGTTCTGCCTCGCGCATGAGCTGGCGCACGTGGCGCTTCATCTCGACGGCGCGGCGGGCGAGTGGTTCGTCGACGATCTCGACTCCGAGGGGACGGGGCAGGAGCGCGAGGCGGACGACTGGGCGCGGGAGGCGCTGCTCCCCACCTCCGTATGGTTCGAGGTCGCAGGCGTCCGGCGCGAGGCCGAGGTACGGGCTTGGGCGCGGAAGCTGTCGATCAGCCCTGCTATCATCGCCGGACGGCTACGGTTCGAGCAGAAGAACTACAGGCTGATGACAGATCTCGTCGGACAGGGCGGGGTCCGCAGCCACTTCGGGGTCGTCTGATCCAGGTCCACGGCTCGAACGGCCCGTTCGGTTGAGGTCGTCTCGATCCGCGAGGACGCGGCGGGCTTCCGTTGGACGGACGGTTCGGCCCACTGTCTTCTGCGACCGCATTTCGTAATTCGGTCGACGGGACGACAGCCTGAACGTCGTCGCCGTCAACTGGGCGCGCGACGTCGTCGAACATCGTCTCCTGGGCGCGCTCGCCCAGCAGTGCAATCAAACGCGGCCGCGACAGCGCCCGATTGTAGAGAACCGCCCCATCCGGCCCGACGTCGGAGATCTGAAAGCTTCCCTTCGCCAGATCGATCGCCAACCAACATGCTGATCTTCGTCATTGATGCACCCGACATCTCTGCCAGATGGCGTCGAATACCCGTGCGATGGCGGCCTTCTGGCCGGTGTGGGCGTCCGAGATGACGAGCTTCACTCCCGCCAGGCCCCGGGAACGCAGGAAGTCGGTCCTCCAGCGCCACCTCGTCCAGGCCAGGTTGCCTGCGGCAAAACCCTGGCCACATGACTTCGCCGCGCTGCCCACCGTACCCAAGGCCAAATCACCGCGCTCGCCGCCGGCGACTGGATCGAGACCGGCGACAATCTGGTCGCCATTGGCAACTCCGGCAGTGGCAAGACGCATCTGCTGGCGGCCGTCGGCCATTCCCTGGTGGAGGCCGGCTACCGCGTTCTCTATACCCGACCACCAATCTCGTGCAGCGGCTACAGGCCGCCCGCCGCGGCCTCGCCCTGGAGGCGGCTCTGGGAAAGCTCGACAAGTTCGACCTCCTGATCCTCGACGACATCACCTACGCCAACAAGGATCTGGCCGAAACCAGTGTCCTGTTCGAGCTGATCGCCCGGCGATACGAGCATCGCAGCCTCGCCATCGCCGCCAATCAGCCCTTCAGCGCATGGGACCGAGTCTTCCCCGAGCAGGCTGTCGCTGTCGCCGCCATCGACCGCCTCGTCCACCACGCGACCATCCTTGANCAGCGCATGGGACCGGGTCTTCCCCGGGCAGGCTGTCGCTGTCGCCGCCATCGACCGTCTCGTCCACCACGCGACCATCCTTGAGATGAACGCCGAAAGCTACCGACGGCGCACCGCCGCAATACGGATCGACGGCGGACCGTCAATTGTCCGCCAAAGCCTCAGCGACAACCAAACTGAACCAGGGAGCGACAGCCAAACCTGACGACAACCACCAACCCAGCGGCAGCAGCACCAGCCAACTTGGCTATCGCTGACCGGACATCACGGTTGACGTGCTACATCTACGCCGCCATTCAGCAGAGCCTCCGCAAGGTGAGGGCGATCGCGGGGACTACTGACAACGGCGGCGCCTTTTGCCCGCCGATCGCCTGCTCGGGTTTTTTCCAGAACTTCGTTCACAGCACCGCTTCCGCTTCCTAAATCTGCATCATCATCAGGCAGCCCCCAGCGATGCTATCGATGAGCTGGTCTGCGGCACGGTGCAGCGGATGTACCGGTGCCGGGAAGGGCGCACCCTGACTTGCTATCTGACGCAGAGTGTCGGTGACGATCCCTTAGTGCGTGTGCCTCCGGCGTGAGCCGCCTTGCGAACTTTGGATGACATCGTTGGTCGTGCCGTTACGTTTGTAGTCATGGGTCATGGTCGCGCCGCGCCCCTTTTTTAACGGCAGGCCCGGCTGCGTCCTGTCGAGTGCCTGGATCTGGCTCTTCTCGTCGACGCTGAGCACCACGGCATGCGCCGGAGGGCTGACGTAGAGCCCGACGATGGCGTGGAGCTTCTCGGCGAAGGCGGGATCTCTGGATAGCTTGAAGGCGCGCCAGCGATGCGGCGCGAGGCCGTCAGCCTTCCAGATCTTCTGCACCGTCGCCACCCCAAGCCCGACGGCCTTCGCCATGGCCCGCGCAGTTCAGTGCGTGGCCTCGTGCGGCGGCGGCTCATGTGTCAGGCGCACGAGGTCCACGACGCGGCCATCGCCGATCGGAGCCTTGCCGGGCGGACGCGTCTTGTCCTCGAGCAACCCATCGACGCCGGCCTCAGCGAAGCGGGCCTGCCAGCGCCAGACGGTCGTGTTCGAATTGCCCATCGCTGTCATGATGGCGTTGGTCCCGACACCGTCGGCGGTCAGAAGGACGATCCGCGCTCGCCACGCATGCTTCTGCACCGTGTTGCGGTCTGCGACGATGGCCTCCAGACGCCGGCGATCGGCGGCGGAGACCGAAATGGTAACTCCTGTGCGCATGCAGCAGACTCGCATGCGAGCACACCGATGTGAATCCCACACCGGACTCTTTCGTTCCGGTCAATCCACTAAGCCCTTGGGAAGCTCCATATGATTCCGCAAGCGACCGCGAACAGAACCGCGGACCATGTCGAGATACCTAACGTCAAATAAAGAAGGCCGCCGGCTGCAAGCATCAGCACGGCGGACCAGACGGCGCGACGTAGGACTGCTCCGAGGGGTAGATCATCCGAACGCACAGGGGACTCTCCGATTGCCAGCATCGTAGCCTAGTGGGGGGCGGGGCAGCGTCAATCGCCATTTGAGATCTCCCGGGTTCTGACGGCTTCGGGCCAAGGCCGGTCAGAGTATCCGCGGCGTGGGCGGGCGCGGAGTCGGGTATGGAATCGAAGGGCGCTGCTCGTGTAGTTGATGTTTGACGAATGAGTAAAGATATATTAGATATGCATTTCCTAATTTAGGACATGTTCAAATGATCACCGCAGCCCAGATGCGGGCCGCCCGTGCCCTTCTCGGCGTCGACCAGAAAACCCTGGCCGAGTTGTCGGGTCTTTCGGTCCCCACGATCCAGCGGATGGAAGCCAGCACCGGCAACGTCCGGGGGGTCGTCGACAGTCTGACGAAGGTCATCGCGGCGCTGGAACGCGCGGGGATCGAGCTCATTGGTGAGGGCATGGCGAGTACAGCGCAAGGGCGCGGTGTGCGCCTGAAATCGACCTTTGCGAAACCCTGACTACCCAGACCCTTCAACCCGCGACGGCGACCGCCGACGACTGCCGACGATCCCGCCGCTTCCTTCACCAAGGTGCGGCTCACGATGAAACACCAGACCACCAGCGACGCGCCTAGCTTCGCCGAGCTCTTCACTCCGAAGCTCCTGACAGTGCTACGCGAGGGTTACAGGCTGCCCCAGTTGCGTGCGGACGCCATCGCCGGGCTGACCGTCGCCATCGTGGCGCTGCCGCTCTCGATGGCTATCGCCATTGCATCTGGTGCGACCCCCGCGCAGGGGCTCTACACTGCCATTGTAGGCGGGTTCCTCGTCTCGATGCTCGGCGGCTCGCGCTTCCAGGTCGGCGGGCCCGCCGGAGCCTTCATTGTCCTGATTGCAAGCACTGTCGCGCTGCATGGGATGGACGGGCTCATCCTCGCGACCTTTCTGTCGGGGCTGATGCTGGCGGTCGTCGGGTTCCTGCGGCTTGGAACGTTCATCAAGTTCATTCCCTTCCCGGTGACGGTCGGGTTCACCGCCGGGATCGCGGTCATCATCTTTGCCAGTCAGATCAAGGAGCTCTTCGGGCTGGCGCTCGAGAATGAGCCGGGCGAACTTCTCGAGAAATTCCCGGCCCTTTGGGCGGCACGCGGCAGCATCACGCCGGCCGCCATCGGCCTGTCCGTTGCCACAGTCGGGGTCATTCTCGGATTGCGCCGCTGGCGTCCCCATTGGCCGGGCATGCTGGTCGCCGTCGGACTGGCGGCGGCGGCCACAGCGGTTCTGGCGCTGCCCGTTGAGACCATCGGTACGAAGTTCGGCGGGATTCCCTCGTCGCTCCCGGCACCAAGCCTTCCCGTTTTCTCCTTGGACGAGATCATGGCGGTTCTCCCGGCAGCGATCTCCTTCACCCTGCTCGGCGCGATCGAGTCGCTGCTTTCGGCAGTCGTCGCCGACGGCATGACCGGACGCAGGCACCGCTCGAACTGCGAGCTTGTTGCGCAGGGCGTGGCCAATGTCGGTTCGTCCCTCTTCGGCGGCTTCTGCGTAACGGGGACCATCGCCCGGACCGCGACCAACGTACGGGCGGGCGCGCACGGACCCGTCGCGGGGATGCTGCATGCCCTTTTCATACTTCTGTTCATGCTCGTAGCGGCGCCGCTTGCGGCCTACATCCCGCTTGCCGCGCTCGCGGGGGTGCTAGCCGTCGTCGCATGGAACATGATCGAGAAGCCGGCCATCGCCATCCTCCTGCGCTCGGGATGGGGCGAGGCGACAGTCCTGGGCGCAACTTTCTTCCTGACGATCTTCCGCGATCTGACCGAGGCGATCGTCGTGGGCTTTGCGCTCGGCTCCGTGCTCTTCATCCATCGCATGAGCTGGACGACCGCCGTGGCAACTCACACGCCCTTCGTCGGTCGCGACGAGGCCGATTCCACCCAGCCGCGGGGCGCCTATGGCGAGAAGAGGGCGACAGACCCGGACATCGTGATCTACCGGATCACCGGAGCGCTGTTCTTCGGCGCGACAGCCTCCATCGGTTCGGTCCTCGACCGCATCCAGGACAGCCACAAGGCGTTGATCGTTGACTTCGCGGCCGTGCCATTCCTCGACTCGACGGGGGCCAACATGATCGAGGGGCTGGCGCACAAGACGCACAAGCAGGGCGTTTCGCTCTGGCTGACGGGTGCCAGCCGGGACATTCAGCGAGTGTTGATCACGCACGGTCTCAAGAAAACCTCCGTTCAGTATGCTGCGACCATCGAGGATGCTGTGGCCAGTTTGCCGGACTTTGCCGAAGAAGGTTGGGAAATCACGTAATGCTCAGCACCGCATCGTCGTCAATGTGCCGCAATTAGAAAGCTCAGTTTACACGGCTAGAATCTTTTGGATCTCGGCCGCCAACTGGTCCTGGTTGTAGGGCTTGACCAGCCTCGGCAGTCCCAGTCGCTCGCCGGCCGGAAGCTCGGCATACCCGGTCGCCAGCAGGATCGGGAGATCGGGCCTCACGGCACGTGCTGCCACGGCAAGTTCCGCCCCATTCATGCGCGGCATCGAAAAATCGGTGATCATCAGGTCGAAGGACTGGCCGTTCCCCAGGAGCTCCAGGGCTTGCCCCCCCGAGTTTGCCTCGACGACTTCGTGGCCGAGATCCTCCAGCATGTCGACCGTGCTCATCGCGATCAGCGCATCGTCGTCCACTGCCAGGATCCGGGCGCGGACCGGGTCTGCGGAAACCGCCTCCACAAGGGCGGTAGCATACTCCAGTTTCGGCGCCATGGTCTGGGTTGCCGCAGGCAGCTAGAGCTCCGCCTGCGTGCCCTTGCCGACGCTGCTCGTCAGGCACAAGTCGCCGTTGAGCTGGACGGCGAGGCCGTGGATCATCGACAGGCCGAGCCCCGTTCCCTTGCCCACACCCTTGGTGGAGAAGAACGGTTCGATTGCCTTCTCCAAAGTCTCGGGGCTCATGCCCTGGCCCGTGTCTGTCACAGTCAATCGAACGTAGTTGCTTGGCTTGAGACCGCCATTGCCCTGGGCATGGTCGATGCGGACCAGCAATTCGCCGCCATTCGGCATCGCATCGCGCGCATTGACGACCAGGTTCAGGATGGCGAGCTCCAACTGATTGGCATCGATCATCGCGACCGACGGTTCACTGACAAGTTCGAGGCGAAACTCGATGCTGTTCCCGAGGGAACGCTCAAGCAGGTCGGTTATCCCCGTCACGAGTTCCGCCAGGTTCCGCGGCTCGACGACAAGATCCTGGCGTCGCGCGAAGGCGAGCAGGCGCTGGGTCAGAGCGGCTCCGCGCTCCGCCCCCTTCAGGGCCCCGTCGATGAGGCGAACCGCACGCGGGTTGTCGGGCACGTGCTTGCGCAGGAGGCCGAGGTTTCCGATGACCGCCATCAGCAGGTTGTTGAAGTCGTGCGCGATGCCGCCCGTCAGTTGCCTGATCGCCTCCATCTTCTGGGACTGTCGCAGAAGCGTCTCGGTCCGCTCGCGCTGTTCGACCTCTGCGGCGACGGTCCGGTGTGCCGCCTCGAGCTCGGCCGTGCGATCGGCGACCCGTGCCTCGAGCGTCTCGTTGAGGCGTTGCAGATGTTCCTCGGCCGCCTTGCGGTCGGTGATGTCGGCGGACACCCCGACAAGCTTGACCGTGCGACCGTCGCGATCGCGAACGATCCGGCCGTTGATCGTCACCCATTGTGTCGAGCCATCGCGCCAGAGTGTGCGGTACTCGATGGTGTAGGGGATACGATCGGTCGAGGAATCCATGCAGGCATTCGACACCTACTCGCGATACAGCGNTCACCCATTGTGTCGAGCCATCGCGCCAGAGTGTGCGGTACTCGATGGTGTAGGGGATACGATCGGTCGAGGAATCCATGCAGGCATTCGACACCTACTCGCGATACAGCGAGTTTGGCGGCCCGTCGGACTGGAAGCGGGACGTCGCCCGCGCTGTGATCACCGCGGCACGGAGGTGCTGGGGACGGTTGTCGCCGCCAATAGACCCGGTGACCCCGATCTATGGGAGCTGGAGCAGGCAGCTTCCGAGGTCGGGATACAGCAGGGCAATCGCATTTCAGAACAGGCTGAGCAGGCGAGAGAGGAATGCGTTGTCCCAGCCTGCCCTTTGGAATTTCCCCTTCAAGGATTCCTTTGAGCCGTCCTTCTGCATGA
>NZ_JAZHLI010000026.1:0-21614 GCF_036549475.1 Aurantimonas sp. A2-1-M11
TGATGGGCGGGCTCTGCGTCGCCTGGGTTGCCTTCGTCCTGCTGCGCAATGCCATGGTGCTGGTGCAAGCACCCGGGCCGGTGGACGGCTCGGCCGAGGGAATCTATCTCTTTTCGCTGATCTATCCGACCATCGGCTACGCCATCTATCTGAACTGGTCTCGGATGCCGGCGGCAGCCTGGGCATTTCTGGTGATCAGCCTTCTCGCGCTTCTGGTGAGCCTCGAGCCGCAGACCCTGCTGTCGGGAGACCGGGCGCCCCTCCTGTTTCACAGCAATCCGATCCATGCCTCCGTTGCCGGCGGCTTGATCGCGCTGGCGGCCGTTTGCTTCGGCCTGTTTCTCGCCCGGCCGGGCCCGAATGGCCGGGGGCTTCGCATTTCAGGCGTCGCACTCTGCATCGTCGTGGTCGCGCTCTGCTTCCTTGGCATCGCCGGAGCGCAATCCAAGGGCGTGTGGCTGGCGTTGTTGGGAGCCCTGCCTGTCCTGGTCGTCATGATGCTCACCGAGCGGACGCAATTGCGTCACTGGCTGCTTCTGGCAGGGGTGCTGGTGGCGGCGGCGATCCCGTCTGTCCTGTTCTATCCGGAGATCTCGGCCCTGCTTGAACCGAATATCGGCACTGCCGTTTCGTTCGCCTCAAGCGCGACCCACACGGGCGATCCGCTTGTCGTGGTGGAGCGGCTGATCGCATCGGGCAGCGTGCCGCACACTCTCAACGAACGACTGATGATCTGGGTGAATGGCTGGGAGATCTGGCGGACCAACATCGTCTTCGGAACCGGGATCGCATGGGAAACGCTATGGGACGGAACGACATATGCTGATGTCGGCTATCAGCTGATGCACAATGGCTATCTGGAAGTGGCGGTGCGCTACGGGCTGGTGGGACTGGCATTCTACGCCGTGCTCATGGTCTGGAGCCTCGGGCAGGCCTTCGCCTGCCGCAGCCGCGGCCTGATCCCTGCCCCGATGTTCATCCTGTATGTGACGGCGACCGCCTTCTTCGGCCTGACGATGCTGACCAATTCCAACAACCGTCTGGCGATCGGCGAATCCTTCATGCTGGTAGCCGCAGGGTTCGGTTTCTGCTGCTTCTACAAGCTCCAGGACGCCGCGCGCGAAGCAGTAAGGGAGAAAGCAGGGAGCCAGCCAGCGGCGTAGGCTATGGCTCCGCCAAACGGCCACGAAGCATGACGCGCCGAGCGTCTCAAACGCGCGAGCACCTGGTACGTCGACAAGCCAATATCATGGAAAAAAGATGGTACGGTTGGGTGGTCTCGAACCACCGACCTCCGGAGCCACAATCCGACGCTCTAACCAACTGAGCTACAACCGCACAACGGGATCTTGCCCGCGCAACGACGAGATAAAATCTTTCGCCCCGCGGTGCAAGCCCGGATCGGAGCGAAGGCCGGAAAAGTCCGACATCGGCCCTCAGACAACGCGCCTGAGACAGGACGCTGCAACTCCATCACTCCCCCACTCAGCCCGGCCGAAAAGCGGTTCCGGCTTTCGGATGATGCTGTGGCAAACGGGGAATCCCCGTCATCCGGTCACCGCAAGGGGCAGGAAAGGCCCGACGGTCCGCAGAGCGAGGTTGGGTCGGACGAGGATCGCCGGGGAACGAGCCCCGGCTGAGTATCGCAACGGCCGGCGGAGGGCTTCGCCCCGCCGGCGTGCAGAAAAATCGATCAGCGGGCGTTTTTGGACGCCTTCTCGAAGGCATCGCGCCCCGGCTTCATCATGTCCTTGGCCACCGACTGGGTCAGCGCCTGCATGTCCTTGGACTGGTCGGTCGCCATCTCGATCTGCTTGCGCACATAGGCCGTCTGCATCTCGATCACTTCGGCGAAGGACTTGGCAGACATCATCTTGTCGAGATGCTGGAAGCCGGCTTCGGCATTCGAGCGCATCGCGTCGATGGCCTTCTTCGACAGCTGGAGCGAACCCTGATGGGCGTTCTCCATGGTCAATTCCAGCGCCTTTGTCGCCTCGTCGGCCGCCGACTTCATGCGGGTGTAGGCTTCCTTGGACTGCTCCATCGACTTCTGCGTCATGGCCCGGAAGGTTTCGTTCATCTGCGAGGGATCCATGCCCATCATCTGGGGATTCGGCATGGCGAAGGGATCCTGGGTATTCTTGGTGTCGGCCATCTGGCTGTCTCCTCTGCCTGGATAACTATCAATTGGCCGCTGCGTACCAAAACGCCCGCGACTGCCTTTTAGTTAAGCATTATTTTTTGTGCAGTGCAACATAAGAAGCTCTATCATACCGCAAAGTGCCCAACCATTAACCCTCAATCGCAACTCCTGCCTGGGAAAGCGGGAAGAATGTGGATTCGTCCGGAGCCGGCTATTATGAATCCATTCTTAAGATCGGCTCTGGATCCGTGCATCACGACCCAACATATAAGTGTGCGGAAAGTTTGGAAGCGTTGCTTATGGCGACATCAACGGTGCCAATCGCAGTAGCGATCATGGCCCATCGGACGCTACGCGAGGCCAGCGGCGCGGCAATGCCGCTCGCTGTCTTCACGTCCGATCTGACACGCCTCCTGTGGGCCAACACGTCTGCGGCGCAGTTGCTCGGCCTGTCCTCGCCCGGACCGCAATCGCCTGATGCGACGCCGAATACCACCATCATCCGCCAGATCCGGGCGTCCGGCCGCATGCTGGCGCGGACCGGCTCCGCGAAAGCGCGGGTCACGTCGCCCGCCCGCACCGGCCTCGGCCGGCCGCTCAACGCCGAACTCGCCCCGATCGCGGACGGCGCGTTCGGCGACGCCGTGCTGGTGACCATCGAGGACCCCGATGCGGAAGCCCTAAACGACGCCGAGTCTGCCCGCCGCCTGCTGGCCGAGACCGGCATGGGCGAGGGCACCGTCTTTGGCGCCGATGGGCGGGTCGCCGCTACGGGCCACGACGGCCAGGACCTTTCCTGCGACCCGTCGCAGATCGCCGACTTCATCGCCTCCCGGCACGACCACCGCACCATGGCCATGGACGATGGCAGCCGGACCATGCTGGCGCGCCTTGCCGGAGACCGCGTGCTGGGCTGGACCGTGCGCCCGCAGGCGCCAGCGCCGCGACAGGAGACGGACGACCAGCAAAGCGAAGCAGATTCCGAGGCGCCTGCATCCGCCGGCCATGGGGACAATTACGACCGCAAGATCGGCATGAGTGCCATCCTGCAACGCTGGTACTTCCGCAATACCGGCGCAGCCGCCGCCGAACGCACCGAAGCGGCCGAACATTCCGAGAGTCTCGGGGAAAGCGCATCCATGCCACCCAGAGACGATCGTGCAGCGGACCCCGCCGAGACCCCGTCGCCCGGCCCGCGGCAGCCATACGGTGCGCGCACCGGCCATGCCGGCTCCGTCGAGCGTCCCGCCGGCGCCCGTACCATGCGCTCCAACTGGGGTGCCGAAGCGACGCCGGCCCCTGCAAGCGACGGCGAGATGGCGCCCGCCGAGCCGGATGCCACGCGCGAGATCGGGCCCGAACAGCCTCTCGCCGAGGAACAGGCCGCGCCTGCGGCAGACGTGTCTTCCGTTGCGGGCGCACCGGAAGACGGGGCGGACGACGAGGACGCGGCCTCGGATGAGGCTGCCGCAAACCCGCCCGTTGCGGGCGGCGTCCGGCCGGTTCTGCCGTCGGATTTCCGCTCGTTCCCCGACACGCGGGAAGATACGGTCCCCGACATGTCCGCGCCCGGCACGCCTGCGGTCGCCGCGATGACCGACAGCGATTTCACGCCGCGATTCGACGTGGCACCAGTGCGGTTCGTCTGGCGCATCGACAATGAAGGCCGTTTCCGCTCGCTGTCGCCGGAATTCGCCGCCGCCGTGGGGCCGCGCTTTGCCGACGTGATCGATCGCCGCTTCGAGGACGTGGCCGAGGCTTACGGCCTCGACGCGGACGGTGACATCCGCCGGCTGCTCGCCAAGCGCGACACCTGGTCCGGGCGCACCCTGGAATGGCCGGTGGAGAATTCGACGCGCCGTGTGCCGGTCGAGCTCGCCGCCCTGCCGGTCTACGCCCGCGACCGCAGCTTCGACGGCTTCCGTGGTTTCGGCATCGTGCGCCTGGGCGATGCCGTCGAGGCACCGGCGATGGCGGCGCAGGAGGCCGTGTCGGACGAGACCGCCGATGCGCAGGAACTGACCCTCGAGGGCGGCGCCCGCGCGCTGCTGAAGCGCATTTCCGCCGAGGAACCGCAGCTTCCCTTCGGGCGCCGGGATCCCGACGACCGCCCCGACCCGGACAAGGGCGACCGGGCGGAAAAGATCATCCGCCTCGAGGAGCGGCGGCGGCCCAAGGACAGCCATCTCAGCCAGGCCGAGGAGGCCGCCTTCCGGGCGATCGGCGAGACCCTCGGCGACGAGGAGCGCGTCGGCGGGCTTGAGGGCGCGATCCGCAACGCCAGCCGTCGCATCGGCGAGATCGAGGACGAAGCCGGGGCACGGGACGCGGCTGACACCGGGAGTGAGGCGGCGGTTGCGCCGGCCACGGACGACCGGGCCGCCGCGATCGCGGCCGACGCGCCGGCCCCCGACAATGCCGACCTACCCGATCCGCAGGCGGCGGACAGCGACCTGCCGGACGCGCCGAGCACTGAGACGGCGCGCGGCATCGCGCCGGCCGAGCAGCCTTCGCCGCGGGATCGGGTCGCGCAGGCGGGGAGCGAAGAGGATGTTCCTGCTCCCGACACCGCGACGGCGACCGCGATGGGCGACGACCTTTCGAACCAAAAGGATTCGGACGGCGACCCTTCCGCGGGCTCCGGCGAGTCTGACGATGCAGACATGACCGACGACGATGACAGTGCGGACGAACCCGAACTGCCGGATCATGCCCAGCTCCTGGCCGAGCTCACGACCGTCTATGGCTGCCTGCCGCTCCCGGTCCTCGTCCAGGTGCGCGAGACCCTCGTCTATGGCAATCGGGAATTCTTCGACCTGACGGGTTACGACGACATTGCTGCCCTTTCGGACGCGGGCGGACTTGCCCGCCTGTTCGACGGCGACGACCGCACGGCCGGCTCCGGCGAGGTCGCGATTCGCCGCGTCACCGGCGAAACCCTGTCGGCGCGCAGCCATATGCAGCGCTCCACCATCGCCGGCCGTTCCTGCCTGGTCATGTCCTTCTTCGCCTCGCCGAGCCTCAGCGCCGCCGCCCTCCGCCACGAGCTGGAGGACGTGCCACCGCCGGCAGACGCGGAAGCCGACATCGGCGTCGTCGCCGAGCTCGAAGAGCTGCAGGCGGTGCTGGCCGCCGCCACCGATGGCGTGGTCCTCGTCGATCGTGACGGCATGATCCGCTCGATGAACCGCGCTGCCCACAGGCTGTTCGGGATCGGCAGGGACGATGCCGGGGGCCGCCCGTTCGTCACGCTGCTCGCCCATGAGAGCCAGAAGCCGACGCTGGAGCATATCGAGGCGCTGCGCACGACCGGCGCGCCGGCGCCGCGCGACGATGGCCGCGAGGTCATCGGCCGTGTCGCGGAAGGCGGCTTCGTGCCACTGTCGGTCAGCTTCGGCCCGCTGCCGGATGATCGCGGCTGGTGCGCCGTGATCCGCGACATCTCCCGCGCCAAGCGCGTCGAGCAGGAACTTATCAAGGCGCGCAGCGAGGCCGAGGCCGCCAGCCTGCAGAAAAGCCAGTTCCTGGCCAATGTCAGCCACGAGCTGCGCACGCCGCTCAATGCCATCATCGGCTTTGCCGACGTCATCGCGACCGAGTGCTTCGGTCCGATCGGCAACGAGCGCTATCTGGAATATCTCGACGACATCAAGCGGTCGGGGCACCACGTCCTCGATCTCGTCAACGACCTCCTCGACATCTCCAAGATCGAGGCCGGCAAGCTCGATCTGGCCTTCGAGGCAGTGTCCCTGAACGAGGTGATCGCCGAGGTGGTCGCGCTGATGCAGCCGCAGGCGAATCGCGAGCAGGTCATCGTGCGCTCCAACCTGCCCTCGTCTGTGCCGCCGGTCGTCGCCGACCGGCGCTCGATGCGGCAGATCGCCCTCAATCTCGTGTCCAACGCGGTCCGCTTTACCCCGGCCGGTGGCCAGATCATCGTATCGACCAGCTATTCGCCCGAGGGCGACGTGGTGGTGCGCTTCCGCGACAGCGGCATCGGAATGAGCGAGGACGAGATCGAGATCGCCATGATGCCCTTCCAGCAGGTCAATCCGGGCAACCGGCGGCGCGGCGAAGGCACCGGCCTTGGCCTGCCATTGACCAAGGCGCTAACCGAGGCGAACCGCGCCGGCTTCGCCATGTCCTCGACGCCCGGCGAAGGCACGCTCGTGGAAATTTCGTTTCCACCCCAGCGGGTTCTGACCGACTGACGGCAGGCCGCGGCGAGCCGGGACTCCCCCGAGCGCGCCCCGCCGCAGTTTAGAATACTTCCAATACATTGATTTTACTAATCTATCGGAATGCCGACTGTTGCACTCGGCCCCGGCATCCGCCATAGGTGAGTGGCGGCCGCAAGATTTAACCTTTGGCTCCGTTTCGCGCGGCGCCCGTCATCCGACGCCCTGCGGATCGCCTGCATCTTAACGTCGCGCCTGCCGGAATCCGGCGCCGCGCAGCCTGTGGAAGGGATTTTTCATGATGCCCAGCATCTCCCGTCGCCTCGCCCTGTCCTCCGTCGCCATTGCCGCGGCCCTTGCCCCGGCTGCCGCCAGTGCCGTCGACGTCAACATCTACACGTCCCGCCAGCCCGAGCTGATCCAGCCGCTGCTCGATGCCTTCACCGACGAGACCGGGCTTTCCACCGCGACGATCTTCATCGACAAGGGCCTGGAAGAGCGGATCGCGGCCGAGGGCGCAAATTCGCCAGCCGACCTGATCATGACCGTCGATATCGGCCGCCTCGACGCCGCCAAGCAGGCCGGGGTCGTCCAGCCGCTGGACAACGCGACGCTGGAACAGAACATCCCGCAGGCCTATCGCGACAGCGACAAGGAATGGTTCGGCCTCACAGCCCGAGGCCGCGTGGTCTACGCCTCCAAGGAGCGCGTCGATGCCGATGCGATCACCTATGCCGAGCTGGCCGACCCGAAGTGGAAGGGCCGTCTGTGCACCCGTTCGGGCCAGCACCAGTACAACATCGCCCTGATCGCCGCCTATATCGCCCATAACGGCGAAGAGGCAGCCCGCGAATGGGTGACGGGCCTGCGCGACAATCTCGCCCGCCGTCCCGAGGGCGGTGACCGCGACCAGGCCAAGGCGATCTTCGCCGGCGAATGCGACGTGGCGCTCGGCAACACCTATTACGTCGGCAAGATGGCCACCAACGAGACGGAGCCGGAGCAGAAGGAGTGGGCCGACGCCATCAAGGTGATCATGCCGACCTTCGAGAACGGCCTGACCCACGTGAACATCTCCGGCGTGGCGCTGGCCAAGAACGCGCCGAACAAGGACAATGCCGTCAAGCTGATGGAATTCCTGTCCAGCGACGAGGCGCAGAAGATCTACGCCGAGCTGAACTACGAATATCCGCTGGAGCCGGGCATCGAGGCCTCCGAACTGGTGCAGGGCTTCGGCGAGCTGGAGCCCGACACCCTGCCGCTGGACGAGATCGCCAGGCACCGCACCAAGGCGTCGGAGATCGTCGACGAGGTCGGCTACGACAACGGGCCGCAGAGCTGATCACCGACCACATGCAGCCAGTGCGGCGCCCGGGCGGATGGTCCGCCCCGGGCGCCGCTCCGTTCCGTTCCCACGACCCGGCCGCGACACTCCTTTCGGGATGCACTGTCGCGAGACCGGGCCTCGTCGCATCAAGTCCGCCATGTCCGCCACCGCCCCGCTCCTGAGACCCGGTATCCGCGCCCGTTTCCGACTGCGGCGTGGCCGTGATCGCGGCTATCTGATCGGCGCAGCGGCAGTTGCCCTGACCGTCATCCTGCCGCTGGTCGCCCTCCTGGTGATCGCCCTGTCGGGCACGTCTTCCAACTGGCAGCATCTGGCCGAGACCATCCTGCCGGAAGCCAGCCGCGTGACCCTGCTGCTGATGGCCGGCATCGCGCTGCTGGCCGGCTCGGTCGGCGTGATCACCGCATGGCTGGTGGCGAGCTTCCAGTTTCCTGGCCGACAGGTCTTCTCCTGGGCCCTCGTGCTGCCGCTGGCGGTGCCGACCTATATCGCCGCTTATTGCTTCGTGGAGTTCCTGCATTTCGCCGGCCCGGTCCAGACGGCGATCCGCTCGCTGTTCGGCTTCCAGTCCTCGCGCGACTACTGGTTTCCCGAGGTCCGCTCCCTGCCGGGCGCGATCGTCATCCTGTCCTCGGTTCTCTACCCCTACATCTTCCTGACGGTGCGCATGGTCTTCGTCATGCAGGGCCGCAAGGCCGGCGACGTGGCGCGCACGCTCGGTGCGTCTCCCGCCTCGGTCTTCGCCAAGGTGCTTCTGCCCATGGCGCGCCCTGCCATCGCCGTGGGCGTCGCGCTGGCACTGATGGAAGCGGTCAACGACATCGGCGCGGTGGAATTTCTCGGCGTCCGCACACTGACCTTCGCGGTCTATTCGACCTGGCTGAACCGCGGCGACCTCGCCGGGGCCACGCAGATTGCGCTGTTCATGCTGCTGGTCATCGTCGCCCTGGTGCTGGTCGAGCGGTTCGCGCGCCGGCAGCAGCGCTTCAGCATCCAGCGGGCCGACCGACCGCAGACCGGCCGCGAGCACCTGTCCGGCTTCAAGGCGGCACTGGCGGTCCTCGCCTGTTTCGTGCCGATCGCAGCCGGCTTCGGCGTGCCCCTCTTCGTGCTTGGCGATTTCGCCATTCACCGGCTTGACCAGCTCTTCGATCCGCAGCTCTGGCGGGCGCTCCGGCACACGGTGACGATCGCGGCCGCGACAGGCTTCGTTACCGTCGCCGCAGGCTTTGCCATGGCCTACGGCATCCGCCTCACCGGCTCCAACCGTCTGGCCAGCCTCGTGCGGGTTGCCGCGCTCGGCTATGCCGTGCCGGGCACCGTGCTGGCCATCGGCATCCTGATCCCGCTTGCCGCCTTCGACAACGCCGTCGACGCACGCATGCGCGAATGGTTCGGCATCTCGACCGGCCTGCTGTTGTCGGGGTCCGGCTTCGCCATCGTCTATGCCTGCTTCGTGCGGTTCATGGCCATGGGCCACGGCGCGCTGGAAAGTGGCTTCTCCAAGCTCTCGCCGCACCTCGACATGGCGGCGCGCACGCTGGGGCGCGGCCCCGGCGGCACGCTCCGGCAGGTTCTGCTGCCCCTGATGCGCCCGGCGCTGCTGACCGCCTTCCTCCTGGTCTTCGTCGATGCCAGCAAGGAACTGTCCGCCACCATCCTGCTGCGACCCTTCGATTTCGAGACGCTGGCGACCTTCGTCTATGCCCAGACGTCGCGCGCCGCCTTCGAGGACGGTGCCATCGCCGCGCTGATGATCGTGCTCGTCGGAATCCTGCCGGTGGTGATCCTCAACCGGTCGATCCTGCGCGAGACCGAGCGCGGCTGAAGGACCGGGTAAAGCCCTGCCAGAGTGTTCGCCCGGCCAAACCCTCCCGTAACGTTATGTAGCAGAACACATAATCACCACGGAACTCTTGCAGGCCAGCCCACGTTCTCCTCGCGACTTGAAAAGAAGCGGAGGAAACAGACAATGAAAACCCTATCTCTTCTTCTGGCGAGCGCTGCGCTCGTCACCCTGCCCATCAGTGCCGCATCGGCCGATTGCCGCGAGGAGATCGCGCTGCTCCAGGACGGCGACATGACGGCCTCGATCTCCGGCAGCGCGTCCGCTGGCGGCGCGACGACTGATTCCGGCTTGGCTGCCAACACTGGCCCCGCCGAAGGCAAGACCACCAATTTCGAGACGGGCGAAGGCGTCGACGTCACCGGTGAAGTCACCAAGGACGGCGACAGGGCACCGCTCGAAACCGATGAGACGGTTGCGAGCAGCGGCAGTGTCACGGAAGGCACGGCGATGGCAGGTGTCGACGTCGGACGCCAGACGGACGCTGGTACAGGCGGTGGAACCACCAATTTCGAGACCGGTGAAGGTCTCGATAAGGCCGGCGAAGTGACCAAGGATGGCGACAGAGCACCACTGGAGACGGGCGAGCAGGTTGAAAGCCAGGCATCCGGCAACGCCATGTCCGGCCAGGACACGCAGTCCCAGCAGGACGGCGACATGACGGCGGCCGACGCGGAGACCGATACCAGCACGATGGCGGCTGCGGACGCCGGCACCGGTGGCTTCCAGGACGCGGTCGAGCGGGCGGAAGCGGCGCTGGCCGCGGGCGACGAGGAAGCCTGCATGGCCGCCGTCGCGGAAGCCAAGGCTGCCAGGTCGCAGTAATCGCGTTCCTTCCAATGGCGAAGCGCGCTGGCATCGCTGCCAGCGCCCATTTTCATGGGCTCGCCCCTCTAAGACGGGGGGTGATCGCCCTCAGACGGCCAGTTCCGGCCGCCCCGCATATTCGTCCAGCGCATGCGGGTTGGCGAGCGCCTCCTTGTTCTTCACCTCCCGGCCCTCCACCACTTCCCGGACGGCGAGCTCGACGATCTTGCCGGACTTGGTGCGGGGGATGTCGGTGACCGCCAGCACGCGTGCGGGCACGTGGCGCGGCGAGGCCCCGGCGCGGATCGCCGACTTGATGCGCGTTGTCAGATCGTCGGTCAGCTCGACGCCGTCCGCGAGCCGCACGAACAGGACCACCCGCACGTCGCCATCCCAGGGCTGGCCGATGCAGATCGCCTCGAGAACCTCGTCCATCTGCTCGACGATGTTGTAGATCTCGGCCGTGCCGATCCGCACGCCCTGCGGATTCAGTGTCGCATCCGAGCGCCCGTGGATGATGATTCCGCCATGCTCGGTCCATTCGGCGAAGTCGCCATGGCACCACACGCCGGGAAACTGGTCGAAATAGGCGGCATGATAGCGCTCGCCCGTCGGATCGTTCCAGAACCGGATCGGCATCGCCGGAAACGCCTTCGTGCAGACGAGGTCGCCCTTTTCGCCGCGCACCGGCTGGCCGGCCGCGTTCCACACGTCGACGGCCATGGCGAGGCCCGGCCCCTGGATCTCGCCCTCGTAGACCGGACGCCCGGGAATGCCGAGGACGAAGCACGAGACGATGTCGGTGCCGCCCGAGACCGAGGCGAGATGCACGTCCTGCTTGATGCCCGCGTAAACGTAGTCGAAGCTCTCCGGCGACAGCGGCGAGCCGGTCGAGGCCAGCATCTCCACCGCCGACAGATCGTGGGTGTCGATCGGCGTCAGACCCTCCTTGCGGGCCGTATCGATGAACTTGGCGCTGGTGCCGAAGAACGTCGCCTTCTCCTCCGCGACATAGTCGAAGATGACGGTCGGGACGGGGTGGAAGGGCGAGCCGTCATAGAGCAGCAGCGTGGTGCCCGTGGCCAGTGCCGACACCAGCCAGTTCCACATCATCCAGCCGCAGGTTGTGAAATAGAACATCCGCGATTGCGGCCCGAGCCCGCAATGCAGGCGGTGTTCCTTCAGATGCTGAAGCAGCGTGCCGCCGGCCGAATGCACGATGCATTTGGGCACACCCGTCGTGCCGGAGGAAAACAGGATGTAGAGCGGATGCGCGAAGGGCAGCCGCTCATAGGTGATCGGGGCCGGTTCGAAGGGCGCGAGGAAGGCGTCCAGCGAGACGCCGCGCGAAACGGCGCCGGCGACCGCGTCCGCCGCGCCGATATAGGGGACCACGATGGTCCTGGCAGCGCCGAGCTTGCCGGTGATTGCCGCCAGCTTGTCGCTGATCTCGATGGTCTTGCCGGCATAGTAATAACCGTCGCAGGCGATGAGCAGCTTCGGCTCGATCTGGCCGAAGCGGTCGAGCACGCCGCGCTCGCCGAAATCGGGCGAGCAGGACGACCAGACCGCGCCGATCGAGGTGGCGGCGAGCATGGCGGCCACCGTTTCCGGCATGTTCGGCATCATCGCCGCGATCCTGTCGCCGGCGACGATGCCCTCGGCGCAGAAGGCCTGCGCGAAGCGCGACACCAGCGCTTCCAGTTCACGCCAGGTCAGGCGCTGGCTGGCCTTGTCCTCGCCGCGAAAGACGATCGCCTCCTCGTCGGCGCGATCCCCCGCATGGGCCAGCAGGTTCTCGGCGAAGTTCAGCCGCGCCTCGGGAAAGAACCGGTCGTCGCGCATCGTCTCGCCGGCCGCGAGGCTGGCGCCGCCGCGCTCGCCGACCACCCCGGCAACGTCCCAGACGAGGTCCCAGAAGGCCGCCCGCTCCTCTACGGACCAGCGATGCAGCTGGTCGTAGTCGGACAGGTCCCGGCCGGCCAGTTCGCCGGCCTTCTGCGCAAACGCCGTGAGCGGATGGCGGGCCACGCGCGCCGCGTCCGGTTTCCACAGCAGCCGTCCAGCCATTCCCGTCTCCCCTGATGTCTCGCCATGCTGGTGCCACACCGCCTTGCTATTGGCAACGATTGCAAGAATGCCCGTACAGACGCCGCCCGTTCTCCTCACCTGCCGAATTCCGATCGACCCGCCCGGGACCCGTCCCTCTGGTTTCGGGCGCAGCCTTGCACTAGAACGGCTCGAAAATCTGAAAGGATCTCGGTGGCGCGCAAACTTTCCCTGGACCGGCTCGCATTACGGGCCGATGCGCCCGGCGCAAGACGGCGGGGATCGAAGCGCCTGGGACTGGCTGCCGTTGGCGCAGTGCTTGCCGCATTCGCCCTGGCAGCCTTCATCATCGTGCCCCGGCTGGCGGTCGATGCAGAAGCCGCCCGCGCCGATCTGGTGGACCGGCTCGAAACCATGACCGGCCAGACCGTAGCCGTCGAGGGCGAGATCACCTTCTCGCTGCTGCCTCAGACCCGGCTGACCGCTCGGCATGTGCGGATCGGCACGACCGATGCCTTTTCCATCGGCACCGTCGTCGCCGATCTCGATCTGGTCGATGCCATGACCGGAACCGCGACGGTGTCGCGCGTCGTTCTGGTGCGGCCGGAATGGCGGCCCCTTGCAGAGACAGATCCCGCACCGATTGCGGCCGATCCGGTGCTCGTGCCCGCGGCAAACGGCATGGCGACGCCTCACCAGGGCGGCCCACTGGAGGGCCCGCGGCATCTCGTCCGCACGCTGATCGAGCGGTTCCACGGTTTGCAGACGCTGGAAATCCGCTCCGGCGTTTTCCGGCCGCGAGGGGGCAATGGCCGCTCCGGCATCAGCAACGCCAATCTGATCATCGCACAATCCTCCGCCAGCGCGGCAATGTATGTCGCCGGGTCCTTTATCTGGAATGGCCAGCCGAGCGATCTCGATCTGAGGATCAATTCGCCCAGCGCCCTCCTCGAGGACGAGGTGAGCGACGTCGAACTCGCGCTCTCCTCGCCACCCCTCACCGTCAGCTTCGACGGTGAGGCCACGCTCGACCGCAATGCCACGATCACCGGCGCGCTTCGGCTCGCCGCGCCGTCGCTCAGCCGCAGCATCGAATGGCTCGGCGAGCCGCGGCCGCATACCCCCGACATTGGACCGGTCGCCATCGATGGCACCTTGCTGCTCGCCAGCAACCTCGCGGGTCTGCAGGATACAACCGTCACGGTTGCCGGCAGTCGCGGCTATGGGGTGATGGAGGCCGAGTTCGGGGGCGCCAAGCCACGGGTCCGTGGCACTCTGGCCTTCGAGACCCTCGATTTCGATCCGCTTACCCGCGCGATCGCGCCGCTGCCGCGCACCGTCTTCGACTTCAACCGCCCCATCGACCTCGCCTTTGCGCGTGACATCGATCTGGACGTCAGGTTGTCGGCCGGCCGGGCGAGTTTCGGCCAGGTCCCGTTGACCGACATCGCTGCCGTGATCGCTCTCGACGACGGCATCGCCAAGCTCGACATCGGCGATGCGCAGGTCTTCGGTGGCCGGGGCCAGGCGAATCTGACATTCCATGCCGATTCTTCCCGGCCAAAGGCGACCGGAAGCCTGTCCCTGACCGGGGTCGACAGCGACGCGCTCCTTAGTTCCATCGATGTCGCGACGCTCGGCGTCGGCGGTCGCTCCGACCTGTCCTTCAGCATGGAAACGCCGGTCGTCGACTGGGAGACGATCATCCGCAACGTACGCATCGACGGCCATCTCACGGCGCGCGCGGGCGCGATCCGGGGCCTGGACCCGCGGGTCCTGGCATCACCCGGCGCCCGGCCATTGCTCGCCGGGACGAAAGGAACGACGATCCCCTTCGACACCTTGAACGTGGATCTGTCGGCCACCGGCCCGCGCCTGCGGATCGACGGCCTGGAGATAGCCAATGGCGCGGGTCTCCTGACCGGCGTCGGTAGTGTCTCCGCCCAGGACGAGTCGATCAGCCTCCTCGGCACTTACAGCGCCGACGCGCAGCAGACCGCCTCGGCGGAGCGTGAATTCACCACATCGAAACCGGTTGCGTTCATCCTGCAGGGGCAATGGCCCAATCCGAGCGTCACGACGCGGTAGAGCCTCCCCGGTCCGCCGATTCGGCGATGAGGCACCGGCGACGGCGAACCGGCGATGGGCGTTCGGCAGCAATGGACGCTCCGACATGCTTCGCGCACCGCTTACTTCCCTATCCGTCGTCCGCTGCTGGTGCCCGCTCGTGCCACTTGCCGCTGCGCTCATGCTGGCAACCGCCGCTGCCGCGGCGCCGGACGCCGTGGCCGACGATCAGTCCGACTGTCCGACGCGCTACCAGGCGGCTCTCCAGACGGTGCGCACCGGCGCCTTCGCGGCAATCAAGCCGGCCCGGTCCATCGCCTTCAAGGGGGACGAATCGCTTCCCGACGGCCTGATCTTCCGCGCCTCCGCCACGCGTGGCGGAACGGCCGAGGCGAAGGCTCTGGCCGAAGCGGCAACGATCGCCCGCGATCGCGGCCGCGCAACCTGGATCGGCAGCGCCAACGACCGCTGGATCGCCGACCGCATCGTCACCGATCTCGGCGAATATGTCAGCCAGGACGTGTCGCCCTATCTGTGCGGCGGCGTCGCCGAATATCTGTCCACGCTGCAGAGCTACATGGATCGCATCGCGACCAGCCCGTCGAAGGCGGCCGGGCACCATGCCGTCCAGACGGATGCGACGGCAGACGCCATCCGCGCGGCGGTCATGGCGATGCGGCCGGTGCCCGCGCCCCGCTTCGCGCCGACGCTGCGCGTCACCCCCCTCGTCTTCGATCTGCGCCAGTCCAAGGGTCTGGAGCGCGAGCCGCAGACGGTCGCCTATGGCCCACAATTCGACCCTGCACTGCCGCCTCTGGCAATGACCGCGACGCCCATCCTCGCCCTCGACTCCGACGACCACCGGCTCGCCGCCCTGGAAATGCTGGTCGGTGCGGCGCGCTCCAACGGCTTTCTCGGCGAGAAAGACCTGATCGCGGCAGAACCTCTCGCGGCCGGTCCGCATGCTCCGGCCGAAGCCGATCCGGAGACCACCAGCGTCATTGACGCGTCTGCAACCCCGCGCCCCGTCTTGGGCCGGCTCACCGCGTTGAAACCTCTGGTCGTCGGCCAGTCCGCGCCGATCCGCGACTCGCTGGTACGCCGGGCCCTGGCGGACGCCTTCGCCCATGTCGAGGCGCTCGATCATCTCGCCCACCGCCCGCGCGGCGGCTACGATCCGATGCTCGCGGCCATCGCCGCCACCATGGATGCGATCACGGCCGCCCATACTGCCGCCTGCGACTGCACAAACGCCAATGTTGCCGCGGCGCAATCCTCCGACGCGCAATCGGCCAACCGCTGAGCCGCCAGAGACAGGGTCGGGGTCTGGGTCTGGGTCTGGGTCTGGGAAGGATCAGCCCGCGGCTGCGGCGAGATGGGCGTCGCGCGCCTTCTGCACCACGCGGCGCTTGTTGATCAGCGCCGCGGCAATGACGCCGACGGAGACGACGGCGATGAGTAGCGTGCAGACGGCGTTGATCTTTGGCGTCACGCCGAGCCGGACCTGGCTGTAGATCTTCATCGGCAGGGTCGTCGCGCCCGGCCCCGAGGTGAAACTGGCGATGACGAGATCGTCGAGCGACAGGGTGAAGGCGAGCATCCAGCCGGCCGCGACGGCCGGCCAGATCACCGGCATGGTGATGAGGAAGAAGGTCTTCCAGGGCGGGCAACCGAGATCCTGCGCCGCTTCCTCGAGGCTGCGGTCGAAGGTGATCAGCCGCGACTGCACCACCACGGCGACGAAGCACATCGAGAAGGTGATGTGCGCGATGGTCACGGTCCAGAAGCCGCGGTCGAAATCCATCGCCACGAAGAGCAGCAGCAGCGAGAGGCCGGTGATCACCTCGGGCATGACCAGCGGCGCATAGACCATGCCGGCGAACAGCAGCCGGCCGCGAAAGTCGAAGAAGCGTACGAGCGTCGTGGCCGCCAGCGTGCCGAGGATTGTCGCGATGCTGGCCGACAGCAGCGCCACCCGCAGGGTCACCCAGCCCGCATCGAGCAGCGCCTGATCGTTCCACAATTCCCGGTACCAGACTGTCGAGAAACCGGCCCAGACCGTGACCAGCCGCGAGGCGTTGAAGGAGTAGATGACGAGCAGGAGGATCGGCAGATACAGGAAGGCGAAGCCGAAGACGACCGAGACGATGTTGAAGGGAGACCAGGTCTTCGTCACGTCAGCCATTCCCCGTCGTCTTGGCCTGGGCCCGCTGGAACCAGACGATCGGCAGCACCAGGACGAGCAGCAGCAGGATCGCCACCGCCGAGGAGACCGGCCAGTCGCGGTTGGAGAAGAACTCGTTCCAGAGCGTGCGGCCGATCATCAGCGTGCGCGAGCCGCCGAGAAGGTCGGGAATGACGAATTCGCCCACGGCCGGGATGAACACCAGCATGAGGCCGGCCAGGATGCCGGGCCGCGAGAGCGGGAAGGTGATCGTCCAGAACGCCTTGATCGGCGGGCAGCCCAGATCGTTCGCCGCCTCGATCAGCCGGTAGTCCATCCGCTCGAGCGAGGCATAGATCGGCAGCACCATGAAGGGCAGGTAGGAATAGACGATGCCGATGTAGACCGCGGTGTTGGTGTTCATGATGACCAGCGGATTGGAGATCACGCCGAGCCACAGCAGCAACTGGTTCAGCAGGCCATCGGTCTTCAGGATGCCGATCCAGGCATAGACGCGGATCAGGAAGCTCGTCCAGAACGGCAGGATCGTCAGCAGGATCAGCACCGGCCGCAGCCCGCCCGGCGCCCGCGCAATGCCGTAGGCCAGCGGGTAGCCGATGAGCAGCGTGATCGCCGTGGCGATCGCGGCGATCTGCAGGCTCGACAGATAGGAGTTGATGTAGAGCGGGTCGGACGTCAGCCAGACGTAATTGTCGACGGTGAATTGCTGCAGGTTGTCCCAGAAGCTGGACAGGCTCTCCAGCGAGAAGGCCGGCACATAGGGCGGCTGGGCGAGCGCGATCTGCGACAGCGAGATCTTGAAGACGATCAGGAACGGCGCCAGGAAGAACACTAGCAGCCAGACGAACGGCACCCCGACGACGAGCGTACGGTAGAGGCGCGTGCCGCGGACGCGCAGCCTCTGCGGTTCGGAGGCATGCGGCGCGTCGGCCGGGATCACGGGGTCCGCCGCCATGCTAGCTGGCCAGGACGATGCCGGCATCCGGCGCGAAAGTCAGCCAGACCGCCTCGTCATAGCCGATCTGCTCGGCCGAACCGCGGACCGAGTTGAGTGTCGCCGCGCGCACGATGTCGCCGCTCTCCAGCTTGACGTTGAACAGGGTCATGTCGCCGAGATAGGCGATGTCCCAGATCTCCCCGTGCAGGGCGTTGACCGACACATCCGCCGGCTGCTGGCGTGACAGCCGCATCTTTTCCGGCCGGATGGCGAAGAAGGCATTGGCGCCCTTGGCCAGATCGCCGGAATGCTCCGCCTCGATGGTCACGCCGCTGGGGGTGGCGATGCGGGTCGCCCCGTTGCGGCTGCTCTCGATCGTGCCGGCCAGGATGTTCACGCTGCCGATGAAATCCGCCACGTAGCGGGTGGCCGGCGCCTCGTAGATGATCTCGGGCGTGGCGACCTGGACGATGCGCCCCTGGTCCATGACGGAGATGCGGTCGGCCATGGTCATGGCTTCTTCCTGGTCGTGGGTCACGATCAGGAAGGTCAGCCCCATCTCCTGCTGCAGGTCCATCAGCTCGAACTGGGTTTCCTCGCGCAGCTTCTTGTCGAGCGCCCCGAGCGGCTCGTCGAGGAGCAGCACCTTCGGCCGCTTGGCCAGCGATCGGGCAAGTGCCACACGCTGCTGCTGGCCGCCGGACAATTGCTGCGGCTTGCGCGAGGCGAAGCCATCGAGCTTGACCAGGCTCAGCATCTCGGCGACGCGGTCGTCGCGCTCCGACTTCGCCATGCCGTCCTGCTTCAGGCCGAAGGCGATGTTGCCGGCAACGTCCATGTGGGGAAAGAGCGCGTAGCTCTGGAACATCATGTTGACCGGGCGGCGATGCGGCGGAATGCCGATCAGGCTCTGGCCGTCGAGGCGGACGTCCCCCTCGCTCGGCTCCTCGAAGCCGCCCAGCATTCTCAGAAGGGTGGACTTGCCGCAGCCGGACGGTCCGAGCAGGGCGTGAAACTCGCGCTTGAAGATGCCGAGCGACAGGTCGTCCACGGCCTTGAACTCGCCGAAGCGCTTGGTGACACGATCGAACTCGATGACCGGCGACTGCGCCGCATCAGCCCACGGCGCGAAGCTGCGGCGGATGTTGCCGAGGGATTTCTGCACCTTCGCCACCTCGTCCATGATCGACCCGTTGCGCCGCCCTTCGACCGAACCGTCCTGCCCGTCCCCGGCGCAAAGGCCGGAGACGGGATCGTGCGTGTCGGGCGTCGCGTCCTACTGACCGGTCTGGACCGTCGTGAAGGCGCGGTTGATGAGCCGCTGCGTGCGGGCGTCGTAGGCTTCCTTGGTATAGAGGTTGGCGAGCACCTCGTCGCTCGGATACACCGCCGGATCGTTGATGATCGCATCATCGACGAATTCTTGGCTGGCCTTGTTGCCGTTGGCATAGACGACGTAATTGGTCGCCTTGGCGATGACCTCGGGGCGCATCAGATAGTCGATGAAGACGTGGGCGTTCTCGGGATGCGGCGCATCGGCCGGGATCGCCAGCTGGTCGAACCACATGCGGGCGCCTTCCTTGGGGATCGAATAGGCGATCTCGACGCCCTGTCCTGCTTCGGCCGCCCGGTCGCGGGCCTGGAAGATGTCGCCGGAATAGCCGTAGGCGACGCAGATGTCCCCATTGGCCAGGGCGTTGATGTATTCGGCCGAATGGAACTTGCGCACATAGGGGCGGATCTTCAGCAGCATTTCCTTGGCCTGCTCGATCTCGGCCGGATCGGTCGAGTTCGGGTCGAGGCCCAGCTGGTTCAGAGCCGCCGGCATCACTTCGGTCGGTGCGTCGAGCATCATGATCCCGCAATCGGCCAGCTTCTCGGCATATTGCGGATCGAAGATCAGGTCCCAGGAATCGGTCGGCGCATTCTCGATCCGCTCCTCGACCATCTTCTTGTTGTAGCCGATGCCGGTGGTGCCCCACATGTAGTTGACCGAGTGCTCGTTGGCCTTGTCGTACTCACCGACACGTTCGGTGATCACGTCCCACATCTTGTCGAGATTGGTCAGCTTCGACTTGTCGAGGGGCTGGATCAGGCCGGCCTCGATCTGGCGCACCAGATATTCGGAGGACGGCACCACGACGTCGTAGCCGCTGCCGCCGGCGAACAGCTTGGTGTCGAGGATGTCGTTGGAATCATAGACGTCGTAGACGACCTTGATCCCTGTCTCCTTGGTGAAGTCCTCGAGGATGGAATCGTCGATATAGTCTGACCAGTTGTAGACATTGACGACCTTCTCTTCCTGAGCGGTCGCCGTTCCGGCGCCTATGGCGAGGGTCGCACAGGCAACCCCCAGCATCGCGATCAGTCGTGTCATTCGGTCAGGACCTCCATATGGGGATGATGTCTGCGGCGGGCGTCGCCGCCGGGTTCCAGCCGCGAGTTAAGAACATCGGCGCGCCAATTCCTAGCCCTTCGCCGCGCTTGTGGCCCGATGTCGGCCCGGATCAGCGCTCGCACCGCCGGATCATGAAGCGCGCGTCCCGGCCATAGGCCGCCAGCGCCCCGTCCGGCAACGCATCCGGTGCCTCGACGAAACCGAAGCGGGTCCAGAACGGCACGGTCCCATAGACCGAGACCAGCGCGGCGGAGGCGTAGGTGGTGTCGGCCTCTTCCAGAAGCCGTTCCACTGCCGGCGCGGCCAGCCCCTGCCCGCGCATCTCGGGCGCCACGACCACGTCGTGGATGAAGAACCTGTCCGCGGGCTGGGGCAGCGTGCCCAGCACCGTATCCAGCTTCGGCGGCGCCCCCTCGGTCCAGGGATGGGCGATGGCATAGCCGGCGACCCCGCCCGCCGCGTCTTCAAGGACGAGACAACCAGCCGGGAAGAGCCGCAGCCGGTCGGCAAAGACGGCCTCTTCCTCGGGCAGTCCCGGATGCACCCGGTCGGCAAGGTCGATGGCTGCGCGCAGATCGCCCGGCTTCATCGCCCGCCACCGGGCCTGTGTTGGCTGGCCGCTCATCTCGGTGCAACTCCTCCGGGCGCTGGCCGCCCGGTCAGCGGTGTTTCTGGCCTTCGCCGTAGAATAGCTTTTCCCAGGCCTTGTGCGCCTTGTAGCCCTCCCGGATGAAGGGCGTGAACACGGCCATGTTGAGGACCGCCTTGTTGGTTGTCTTCGCCGGCTGTTTCAGCGGCTTCTCGAAATCGACGAACAGCACCACCCGCACCTTGTCCGAGTGGTTCCACGCCTCGTGCTCGTAGGCGTCGTCGAAGATCAGCGCCTTGCCCTCTTCCCAGTGGCAGGTCCGATCGGCGACGCGAATGCCGATCTTGTCGGGCTCATCGGGAACCAGCAGACCGAGATGGAAGCGCAGCACGCCGTTATAGGGCCCGCGATGCGGCGGCAGGTGCTTGCCCGGCTCGAAGATCGAGAACATCGCCGACTTCAACCCGGGGATCTTCTGCAGGATGCGCCAGGTCTCGGGGCACTGGCGGATCGCCTCTTCCGACTTGATGCCGTAGCCGCAGAGGAAGAAGGTCTTCCAGTTCTGGTCCGAGGAGATCGAGCGCACTTCCGAGGAGATCTCGTGGAAGGCCGGCAGTTCGCCCTTGCGCACCAGGATCTTGTCGAGCTCGCTGCGGATCGCCCGCCATTCGGCTTCGATCTCGCGCGCCCAGGGAAAGTCGTCGGTCTCGAAGACCGGCGGGTTGCCGACCGCCGAATGCTTCAGGTTCAGCTTCTCCGCCCCGTCGACGAGACGCTGCACGGAGCGGGCGACGAAGCCGTCGCGCGTCATCGTGTCGTCCAGGCCCTCGGTCTTCAGTTTCTGCTGGCTCACATGCTTGTCCATGGTTGTGCTTCGCATTCGTGACGGGCGCGGCATCGGCGACGCGCCTACCACCGCCAGTTAATTGTGACGGTTCGATAACGGCTGCAAGGGTTTGTCGGGCTGCATCTGGCCCCGGCTCACTGGAAATCAAACGCCGAGAGGCCCGTGACCATCTCGTCGAGGCCGAGCGGCCGGGTCAACGGCGGCTCGGCCCGCGCCCCGC
>NZ_JAZHLI010000026.1:21724-61446 GCF_036549475.1 Aurantimonas sp. A2-1-M11
GGCTCGGCCCGCGCCAGGCAGGCCTGGCGCTCGCACAGCCGGCAGGCCGGGCCGATGCCGATCGTGGCGGGCCGCGCCCCCAGATGGCGGCCATAGACGGTCTCGTCCTTGAAGCCGATGTCGCAGCCGATCAGGATCGCCGTGCGGCGCGGGCGTTCGGCAAAGCCCGCCTGCAGGCCCTCCAGAGTCCGCGCGACCAGCAGGAATTCCGCCCCGTCGGGCATCTCAGCGCTTTCGACGAGGATCTGGCCGGGCTGGGCGAAGGCCGCGTGGATCGGAAGTTTCGGACAGCCGCCGCCGAATCGCTGCACCGGAAAGCCGCGCGCCCCGGCCCGGCGGAACCGGTTGCCGGCATTGTCGACCTCCAGAAGGAAGAACGGCACGCCCGGCGCGCCCTGGCGCTGCAGCATGGTCAGCCGGTTGGCGACCTGTTCGAACGACACCTGGAAGCGGCCGCGCAGCACGTCGATGTCGTAGGCGGCGCGCTCGGCCGCGGCCTGGAAGGCGCCATAGGGCATCATCAGCGCGTGCGCGGCGTAGCGCAGCAACTCGAACCGGGCGAGACGGCGGGCCTCGTCGCTGGAGAAGGCGAAGGTCGCAGCCTCGGCGGACACGACTTCGCCGAAGGCCAGCAGGCAGGATTCTAGGGCCACCTCACGCAGCCGGTCGGCCGGCGCCAGTCGCTCGGACAGGAACAGCCGGCGCGAATGGCGATCGAAGCGCCGCCGCCAGCTCGGCATGGTCTGGACCGGCAGCACCCGCACGGAGATGTCGTGCTCCTTGCGCAACCAGAGCTTCAGCGCCCCCATCAGGTCGTCGCCGGAGGCCAGTGTCTGGTGCAGCGTTTCGGCCGCCGTCTCCAGCGCGGCGAAATAGTTCGGCCGCGTCTCGAACACCTCGCGCACCTCGTCGATCGGCAGCCGCGCCCCGGCCAGCCCCGTGCCGCGGCCTTCCCGGGCCAGGAGGTCGGACAGGTCGGACAGGCGGCCATGCTGCTCGCGATAGGCGCGGTAGAGCTTGACCAGGCCGGCCGCCGCATTGGGCGCCGCCTCGGCGATCTCGAGAAGCTCCTGCTCGCCCGGCAATTCGCCGGCCAGCAGCGGGTCGGAGAACACACCGCGCAACTCGGCCACCGTGCCGTGCTGCTCCCCCCTGAGATCGCCGACATCGACCTCGTAGGTCTGCGACAGTTTCAGGATGAGCTGCACCGTCAGCGGTCGCTGGTTGCGTTCGATGAGGTTGAGATAGGAGGGCGAGATGCCGAGTTCCTCGGCCATCGCGGTCTGGGTCAGTCCGAGGCCCTTGCGGATGCGGCGGATGCGCGGCCCGGCGAAGATCTTGTTCTCGGCCATCAGCGGCGCCCGGCGAGGTTCGCAACGACGGGCGCAGGACGGGCGAGAGGGGAAACGAAGTGGCCGGTCAGGCGCCCAGACGCGTGCCGTCGCCCTGCATCCGGCGCAGGCATGCCGGGCCCGGCCCGCGCATGTAGTGACGCTCGGGGTGATAGGCCGCCAAAGCGTTGCTCAGGCCCAGAAGACGCAAAACCACACGCACCGCACTCATCGTCTGCTCCAAATCTCGACCGGTCGTCCGCCGACAATTGGCAGGATGACCGGGAAAGGTTTCGATTGACGGAATCCAAGGCGATAATGTGTTGGTAGCGCATGTCTTTCACGGAAATTCGCAGCGTTGTGACGCCGCCGCAACGCGGAACGATCCGACCGGCACGCGCCGAGTGCGATGCCTCATCGGACGACACAACACTATGACAATCTTTACATCGTGACAAGATGCGCTTGTGAAGGTCCTGACAAGACGACCCGAATAAGGCGCCGAACGCCGGTTCACGGGCTGTTCAATCGCCAAAGACGGTGACATCTCTCTTCCCAGGCGCTGCCAGACGGCTTGTCACAATTTGCGCCGGCAGCGATGCACAAGAGAGGATCGACCGCCATGACCGATTTTTACAATCTCGTCCCATCGGCCCCGGAGGGACGCTTCGACAATGTCGAGCGCAACTACACGCCGGAGGACGTCCAGCGTCTGCGCGGCTCGGTGCAGATCCGCTACACGCTGGCCGAGAACGGCGCCAACCGCCTGTGGGAGCTGATCCACTCGGAGGACTTCGTCAATTCGCTCGGCGCCATGACCGGCAACCAGGCCATGCAGCAGGTGCGGGCGGGCCTCAAGGCGATCTATCTCTCGGGCTGGCAGGTCGCGGCGGATTCCAACACCGCCTCCTCCATGTATCCCGACCAGTCGCTCTATCCGGCGAATGCCGCGCCCGAGCTCTGCCGTCGCATCAACCGCACCTTGCAGCGCGCCGACCAGATCGAGCATGCCGAGGGCACCCGCTCCGTCGACACCTGGTTCGCGCCGATCGTGGCCGATGCCGAGGCCGGCTTCGGCGGCCCTCTCAACGCCTTCGAGATCATGAAGGCCTTCATCGAGGCGGGCGCCGCGGGCGTGCATTTCGAGGACCAGCTCGCCTCCGAGAAGAAGTGCGGTCATCTGGGCGGCAAGGTGCTGATCCCCACCCAGGCGCATATCCGCAACCTCACCGCGGCGCGGCTCGCAGCGGACGTGATGGGCGTTCCCTCGCTGGTGATCTGCCGCACCGATGCCGAGGCCGCCAAGCTGATCACATCCGACATCGACGAGCGCGACCAGCCCTTCGTCGATTACGAAGGTGGCCGCACGCCGGAAGGCTTCTACCGGGTCAAGAACGGCCTGGAGCCCTGCATCGCCCGGGCGATCGCCTGCGCACCCTATTCGGACCTGATCTGGTGCGAGACCTCCAAGCCCGATCTCGACCAGGCGAAGCGTTTCGCCGAGGCGGTGCGCAAGGAGCATCCAAACCAGCTGCTGGCGTATAATTGCTCACCGTCCTTCAACTGGAAGAAGAATCTCGACGACGCCACGATCGCCAGGTTCCAGCGCGAACTGGGCGCGATGGGCTACAAGTTCCAGTTCATCACGCTGGCCGGCTTCCACCAGCTGAACCACGGCATGTTCGAACTGGCCCGCGGCTACAAGGACCGGCAGATGGCGGCCTATTCCGAGCTGCAGGAAGCCGAGTTCGCCTCCGAGGTCGACGGCTACACGGCGACCAAGCACCAGCGCGAGGTCGGCACCGGCTATTTCGATGCCGTCTCCATGGCCATCACCGGCGGCCTGTCCTCGACGACCGCCATGAGCGAATCCACCGAAAGCGCGCAGTTCAAGAGGGACCAGCAGCTCAGCGTGGCTGCCGAATAGGCCCCTTCGCGGATCGGCGGCCAATCGCCTGCCCCTTTTCGCAAACGGAGCGGGACACGCGCGGAAGCACCTCTTCCCTCTTCCGCGGCCCCCAGTCTCCCGCTCCACCCGGAACGCTGGCGAAACGGCGTTCCGGGTCCGCACCACACCCGATCGGTCACCGATCGCCAGGACACGACAGTCAACCAAGGAGACAGACGATGAGTGCAGTCGCCATCGACGAAAGCCGCCCTCGCACCCGCGTCAAGGAGCGGGCCGAGGAGCAGTCCTCCGCCATGGACGAGGACCAGCAGGCTGCCATCCGGATGCTGGCCAACGACCTCCACCGGCTCAACCAGTCCGTCATGAAGGCGGTCGAGGCCGGCGTCTCCGTCGAACTCGTGCGGTCGGCCCGCCACCATTCGGGCAACGGCAATTGGGGCGACCTGCTGATCCCGGTCGTGGTCAAGACCGAAGGATGAGCCGACGGGCCCGCGCGAAGGGCACCGACATCACGACGTGACAGGCCGCAACGCCCGCTGCTTCCCCCCGCGAAGCGGCGGGCGTTGCGCGTCCGGCAGATGACAGGCGGCGCGGCTGCTGGAGCGCCTGCGGGTGAACCTCCGGCTGGGCAGCGAAGCACTGCGAGCGGGGACCGGCTTGCGACCCGCCTTCCCTCGCCCCCCTACGGCACGTTACACTCCGGCCCAATCCGCCGATGAGGCGCTTCCCCGCAGGATGGCATGACCAGCACGAAACCTCCGAAATCGCCGCGTCCGAGCGGTCCCGCACGGATCGATTACGGGCGCAAGTCCGGCCGCGTCGGCGGCAACGAGGCGAGCCCCGTCAAGGGCGCCCCGGCCGCGACGCGCCGCGACCCCGCTCCGGTCAAGCTACCGCCGGATGACGGCGCCCATCTGGAATCCAAGCGCGGCGTCGCCTCCATGCAGGAGGCCAGCGGCTGGCTTGCCGCCCGCGGCATCGACGATCTGGAATGCATCACGCCGGATCTGGCAGGCGTGGCGCGCGGCAAGATGATGCCGGCCAAGAAATTCGCCGCCAACACCTCGCTGGCGCTGCCCTCCGCCCTGTTCATGCACACGATCTCGGGCGAATACCCAGACGAGAGTGGCGATTTCCGCTATTCGCCCGGCGACGGTGACCTGAAGCTGGTCCCGGACCTTTCCACCCTGTGCCGGGTCCCCTGGGAGAGCGACCCCACGGCCCAGGTGATCTGCGACCTGGTCGACCAGTCGGGCGTCGCGGTCGGCTACACCCCGCGCAACGTCCTCAAGCGCGTGATCGCGCTGTATGACGCCAAGGGCTGGAAACCGGTCGTCGCCCCGGAGATCGAGTTCTACCTGGTCTCCAAGAATGTCGATCCGGACTATCCCCTGGTGCCGCCGATCGGGCGCTCCGGCCGGCAGATCCAGTCGGGCCAGTCCTATTCCATCGGCGGCGTCAACGAGTTCGACGAGTTGATCGACGACATCTACGACTATTCCGATGCCCAGGGGCTGGAGATCGACACGCTGATCCACGAGGAGGGCGCCGCCCAGCTCGAGATCAATCTGCGCCACGGCGACCCGCTGGAACTCGCCGACCAGGTCTTCATGTTCAAGCGCACGATCCGCGAGGCGGCGCTGGGCCAGGACATCTACGCCACCTTCATGGCCAAGCCGATCCAGGGCCAGCCGGGCTCGGCCATGCACATCCATCAGTCGGTGATCGAGAAGACGACGGGGCGCAACGTCTTCTCCAACGAGGACGGCTCCGCCTCCGACCTCTTCTTCTGCTTCCTCGGCGGCATGCAGCGTTACGTGCCGGCGGCGCTGATCATGATGGCGCCCTATGTGAATTCCTATCGGCGCCTGACCTACGGCATGGCTGCGCCGACCAACACGGCCTGGGGCTACGACAACCGCACCACCGCTTTCCGCGTGCCCACCTCCGACCCTGCCGGACGACGCGTCGAGAACCGCCTGCCCTCATCCGACACCAATCCCTATCTGGCCATCGCGGCTTCGCTGGCCTGCGGCTATCTGGGCATGGTCAACAATCTGCAGCCCGAGCCGCCGACCGACCGCACGGTCAACGAGGACGGCGTGATCTCGCTGCCGCGGGGACTGTTGGAGGCGCTGGCGATCTTCGAGGCCGAGAAGGATTTCGGCGCGGTCTTCAGCCCGGAATTCGTCGGTACCTACGCCGGGATCAAGCGCGGCGAGCACGAGACCTTCATGCAGGTGATCAGCCCCTGGGAACGTGAATTCCTGCTCCTGCAGGTCTGATCCTTGGTCGCCCACCGGTCCCCCATCGCCCCCGGCCGCTCCTGGTACGAGGACAGCGTCGAGCGCCCGGCCTATCCGGCGCTCGACGGCAGTCGTAGCGTCGACGTTCTCGTCGTCGGCGGCGGCTTTACCGGCCTGTCGGCGGCGTTGCATCTCGCCCGCACCGGCGTCAGCGTCGCACTCCTGGAAGCCCATCGCTTCGGCGACGGCGCCTCCGGCCGCAATGGCGGGCAGATGGGGACCGGCCAGCGGCTCTGGCCGATGGAGATCGAGGCGGCCTACGGCTTCGAGCGGTCCAGGGCCCTGTTCGACCTCGCCGAGGAGGCCAAGGCGCATCTGACGGATTTCATCGCCAGCAACGGCATCGACGCCGACTACCGCCAAGGCCAGCTCTCGGTTGTCCACAAGCGCCGCTACCTGAAGGATTACCGCGCGCAGGTCGAGGATCTGACGACCCGCTACGACTACCCCCATGTCAGCTTCATGGATGCCGCCGAGACTGCCGAGAGACTCGGCTCGCAGCGCTATTTCGGCGGCATCCGCGACACCGGCACCGGGCACATCAACCCGATGAAGCTGGTCGTCGGCACCACCCGGGTCGCGGCCGAGGCCGGGGCACAGCTCTTCGAGAACACATCCGTCGAGCGGCTGGACCGGCGTGACGGCCGGATCGTCGCCGTGACGGCGCGCGGCGAGGTGAGCGCCGAGCGCGTGCTGATCGCCACCAACGCCTATGGGGGCGGGCTCGACGCGACGGTCGACGCCCATGTCATGCCGATCGGCTCCTTCATCGGCGCGACCGAACCTCTCGCCGATCCCGATGCGGTGCTGTGCGGCGGTGAATCCTGCGACGATTCCCGCTTCGTGGTGCGCTATTTCCGCAAGAGCGTCGACGGACGGCTGCTGTTCGGCGGCCGCGAGGCCTACACCTCGGCGGCAGGCGACATCGGCCGGCACATCCGCAAGCAGATCGCCGAAGTCTATCCGCATCTGGCCGATGTCCGGCTGAGCCATGCCTGGGGCGGCTCGGTCGGCATTACCATGGAGCGCCTGCCCTATGTGCGCAGCCTGGCGCCGGGAATCACCACCATCGGCGGCTTTTCGGGCCATGGCGTGATGCTGGCGAACTTCGCCGGCCGGCTCTATGCCGAACGCGTCAACGGCAATCGCGACCGCCTCGCGGAGTTGGAGGCGCTGCGCATTCCTGCCTTTCCGGGAGGCCCGCGGTTGCGCGCGCCGCTCCTCTTCCTGGCGATGACGTGGTTTTCGCTGCGGGACCGCTTTTAAACTGCAACGGAAGCGACATATTTTACACCTGCCCACAAAGTGACTAGGCAGACTTCAAGCGAATCGCCGCTCGCCATGCGCCCCAGGAGGCGAACGACACGATGCCAAATCTCGACATCCTCAATGGCCTGACCGGCCTGATCGTCGAGGACAACATGATCATCGCGCTCGATGCCGAGCAGCTTCTGCTCGATCACGGCATGGCTCATGTCTTCACGGCGGCGAATGTCGCCGAAGCCAGGCAGTTCGTCGAAACCGAAAGCGTCGACGTCGCGCTTCTCGACGTCAATCTCGGGTCGGAGACGAGTTTCTCCCTCATCGCACCGCTGAACGAACGGGGCGTACCTTACGTCTTCGTGACCGGTTACGGCGAGAATCTCGACCTGCCACCGGAAGCCGGCGCGACCGAGGCGATCAACAAGCCCTTCGACGCCGCACGGGTGATCGAGGCTGTCAGTCGGGCGCTCGCCAGGCGCCAGGCGGCGGCCTGAACGGCCCAGCCTGGAACCTTCGGCAGTTTTTCTGGGCTATGGAATAATTCAATCGATTAGAATAAACAGCGGGCGGGAACGGCGTTCCCCGCTCATCGCCTTGTAGAGGACGGTTCATGTCCAGTCAGATCATTCCCGTCGACCCATTCGACTACGTCGTCATCGGCGGCAATGGCGACCTCGCCGAACGCAAGCTTCTGCCGGCGCTCTATCACCGCGACCATGATGGTCAGCTGCCACCGGATTCGCGGATCATCGGTGCCTCGCGCACCCACATCTCCGACGACGAATACCGTGCCTTCGCCCGCGACGCGATCGCCAAGCACGTCAAGCCGGAGGACACCCACGAGACGTCCGTCGAGCGGTTCCTGACGCGCCTGCACTACCGGCAGGTCGACGCCCGCAGCGACGAGGGCTGGAACGAGATGAGGGCGCTTCTGGACGGCGCCGACGGTGGCAACGACCAGCGCGTGCGCGCCTTCTACCTGGCCGTCGGTCCTTCGCTCTTCGCCGATCTGGCCTGTCGCATCGGCGAGAACGGCCTCGTCCATGCCAATACCCGGCTGGTGGTCGAGAAGCCCGTCGGGCGGGACCTGGAATCGGCGCGCCAGCTGAACGACATCATCGGCCGCTACTTCACCGAGGATCAGGTCTTCCGCATCGACCATTATCTCGGCAAGGAGACGGTGCAGAACCTGATGGCGCTGCGCTTCGCCAATGCCCTCTACGAGCCGATCTGGAATTCCGCCCATATCGACCACGTCCAGATCACCGTGGCCGAGGCCGTCGGACTGGAGGGGCGCGCAGACTACTACGACAAGGCCGGCGCGTTGCGCGACATGGTCCAGAACCATATCCTGCAGCTGATGTGCCTGGTCGCGCTGGAGCCGCCCCCGACGCTGGACGCCGATGCCCTGCGCGACGAGAAGCTGAAGGTGCTGCGTGCGCTCACCCCGATCAACGCGTCCAATGTGGAGACCCGCACCGTGCGCGGCCAGTACAAGGCCGGCGCCTCGGACGGTGCCGCCGTGCGCAGCTATCTCGACGATCTGGGCGAGGCCGAGAGCGACACCGAGACCTTCGTCGCCATCAAGGCGGAGATCGGCAACTGGCGCTGGGCCGGCGTGCCGTTCTATCTGCGCACCGGCAAGCGCCTGTCGGAGCGCATGTCGGAGATCGTCGTCACATTCCGGCCGATACCGCATTCGATCTTCGCAGGTCTGTCGGGCAGCATCATGCAGAACCAGCTCGTCATGCGGCTGCAGCCGAATGAGGGCGTCAAGCAATGGCTGATGATCAAGGACCCCGGCCCCGGCGGCATGCGCCTGCGCCACGTGCCGCTGGACATGAGCTTTGCCGAATCCTTCCGGGTGCGCAATCCCGACGCCTATGAGCGGCTGCTGATGGACGTGATCCGTGGCAACCAGACCCTGTTCATGCGCCGCGACGAGGTCGAAGCGGCGTGGAAATGGATCGATCCGATCCCCGAGGCCTGGGGCGAGAAATCCATGAAGCCGCAGGGCTACACGGCCGGCACCTGGGGCCCCTCCTCCGGCGTCGCCCTGATCGAGCGCGACGGCCGCACCTGGCACGAACCCGACTGAGGCGATCCGGCATGAGCACAGCTCCCGTTCTGCACCGCTACCGTGACGGCGACGATCTGGCAGAGGCTCTGGCGGTAGGTGTCGCCGCCGTCCTCGCCGGCGCGATCGCCACCCGTGGCGCCGCGACCCTGGCAGTGTCCGGGGGCTCGACGCCCAGGCGCTTCTTCGAGCGCCTGTCCCAGGCCGAGATCGACTGGGACCATGTTCAGGTGATGCTCGTGGACGAGCGCTGGGTCCCGGCCAGCAGCGATCGGTCGAATGCGGCGCTGGTCGCCGAAAGCCTTTTGCGGAACCATGCGGCCGCAGCGCACTTCCTGCCGTTCTATGTCGATGCCGCGACGCCCGAAGCGGCCCATGAGGATCTCGCCGAGCGCTTCCGGCAATTGGCGCGTCCCCTTGACGTCGCGGTTCTCGGCATGGGCAAGGACGGTCATACGGCCTCGTTCTTCCCCGATGGCGACAATCTCGATGCCGCCATCGATCCGCAGACCGCCGAGCCGGTCGTGGCCATGCGGGCGCCGGGTGCCGGCGAGCCGCGCGTGACGCTGACCCTGCCGGTCCTCGTCGAGGCGCGGCTTCTGGCGGTCCATATCGAAGGCGACGAAAAGCTCGCCGTCTACGAGAAGGCGCTGACCGGTGGACCGGTCGAGGAACTGCCCATCCGCGCCATCCTCGCGGCCCGGCGGGAGGAACCGCTGAACGTTTTCTGGTGTCCCTGACATCTTTCTCAATTGCCAGGAGGTCGACCCATGACCGTAGATCCTCGCCTCGCCGAGATCACCGACCGCATCCGGGAGCGCTCCGCAGCCACGCGTGAGCCCTATCTGGCCCGGATCATGGCGAAGGGCGCCGAGGGGCCGAAGCGCTCGACCCTGACCTGCGGCAACCTGGCCCACGGCTTTGCCGCCTGCGGCCCGCTCGACAAGACGCGCCTGTCCGGCGACCAGACGCCCAATCTCGGCATCATCACCGCCTACAACGACATGCTCTCGGCCCACCAGCCCTTCGAGCGCTTCCCCGAACTGATCCGCGAGGCGGCGCGTGCCATGGGCGGCACCGCGCAGGTCGCCTCGGGCGTTCCGGCCATGTGCGACGGCGTGACCCAGGGCCAGGCCGGCATGGAACTGTCGCTGTTCTCGCGCGACGTCATTGCCATGGCGACTGCCGTCGGCCTGTCCCACGACATGTTCGACGCCGCCGTCTATCTGGGCGTCTGCGACAAGATCGTGCCGGGCCTGACCATCGCCGCGCTCACCTTCGGCCATCTGCCGGCGATCTTCGTGCCGGCCGGCCCCATGACGTCGGGCCTGCCGAACGACGAGAAGAGCCGCATCCGGCAACTCTACGCCGAGGGCAAGGTCGGCCGCGAGGAATTGCTCGCGGCGGAATCCCAGTCCTATCACGGCCCCGGCACGTGCACCTTCTACGGCACCGCCAATTCCAACCAGATGCTCATGGAGATCATGGGCCTGCACACGCCGGGCTCGTCCTTCGTCAATCCGAACACCCCGCTGCGCGACGCGCTGACGAGGGAAGCGGCAAAGCGCGCACTGTCGATCACCGCGCTCGGCAACGAATATACCCCGGCCGGGCTGGTGGTGGACGAGCGCGCCGTGGTCAACGGCGTCGTCGGGCTGCACGCCACCGGCGGCTCGACCAACCATACCATGCATCTTGTGGCGATGGCGGCGGCCGCCGGCATCAAGCTGACCTGGCAGGACATTTCGGACCTGTCCGACATCACCCCCCTGCTCGCCCGCGTCTATCCGAACGGGCTGGCCGACGTGAACCATTTCCAGGCCGCGGGTGGCATGGGCTTCCTGATTCGTGAACTCCTCGATGCCGGCCTGCTGCACGAGGATGTGCGGACCGCATGGGGCAAGGGCCTGCGCGCCTATGCCGTGGAGGCCCGGCTGGCGCCGGACGGGGAGACGGTGATGCGCGTGCCGGCGCCGAAGCAGAGCGCCGATCCCAAGGTGCTGACGACCGCAGACCAGCCGTTTTCCTCCAATGGCGGCCTGCGGATGCTGAAGGGCAATCTCGGCAAGGCCGTCATCAAGGTCTCCGCGGTCCGCCCCGAGCGCCGCATCGTCGAGGCACCGGCCAAGATCTTCCACGACCAGAACGACATGAAGGCCGCCTTCGATTCTGGTGACCTCAACCGCGATTTCATCGCCGTCGTCCGCTTCCAGGGTCCGCAGTCCAACGGTATGCCCGAACTCCATAAGCTGACACCGCTTCTCGGCGTCCTGCTCGATCGCGGGCACAAGGTGGCGCTGGTTACCGACGGACGGATGTCAGGCGCCAGCGGCAAGGTCCCGGCGGCGATTCACGTCACGCCGGAAGCCAAGGCCGGGGGCATGATCGCCCGGCTGATCGACGGAGACGTGGTGCGCCTTGACGCCGATGCAGGCACGCTGGAAATCCTGGTCGATGCCGACGAGTTGGCCGCGCGCCCGCTGGCCGATCCCGATCTCAGTGGCAACGAGTTCGGCATGGGTCGCGAGTTGTTCGCGCCGTTCAGGGCCGCGGTCGGAACGCCCGACACCGGCGCCAGCGTCTTTTGACGGCTTTCGCTGTAGGCGTCGGCATGATAGCGCAATAAATGGTTTGCCCGCAGGAGGCGGAACCATGGATTCCTGTTGATGCAATTCGCCAAGAGCATGCTGGCCATTTCCCTGCGACAGCTCGGTATCGTCCACGACATCCTGATCGCCGCGCTGTCGATGACCATTGCGATGTCGATCGCATGGGGATGGGCGCCGCTGTTCAACGTCTGGCAGATCTGGCTGCTGATCGGCGGCTACACCGCGTTGAGCGCGATCTGTTTTCCGTTCTTCTCGC
Organism: Aurantimonas sp. A2-1-M11; assembly: GCF_036549475.1. Taxonomy (NCBI): domain Bacteria; kingdom Pseudomonadati; phylum Pseudomonadota; class Alphaproteobacteria; order Hyphomicrobiales; family Aurantimonadaceae; genus Aurantimonas; species Aurantimonas sp. A2-1-M11. The sequence goes on from NZ_JAZHLI010000026.1 coordinate 33,476, forward strand.
TCAATAGCGGGGCCTGGCGCTACGCCTCGCTGCTCGACGTCCTGTCTATCGTCAAGGCGGTGACCGTCATCAACCTGGCGTTCCTGCTGTTGCATTTCGTGCTGTTCCGCGGCGCCTATCTGCCGCGTTCCACGATCGTGATCTCCTGGTTCATCATGATCGTCGGGCTGGGCGGCCCACGACTGGCCTATCGCTTGATGAAGGAGCGTCGCCTGGACCGTCGCACGCTCGCCGCCTCGGCCATTGCCGGCACCCGGCGCCACCTGCTGCTCTACGGCTTCAACGACAATGCCGACCTGTTCATACGCAACAGCCGGCGCAATCGCCGTCACGACGCCATCGTCGGCATCATCGACGAGAAAGCGAAGAACCGGCGCCGGCAGTTGCACGGCATTCCGGTGCTTGGCGCGCTGGACGACCTGGAGAAGACCATCGGCTGGGCCGAGCATCGCGGCACGCCGGTCGGCGAACTGGTCGTGACGGAAGTCGACATGCCCCCCGCGAAGCTGTCGCGGATCGTCGCGACCTGCGCGCCGCTGGGCGTGACGGTCAAGCGCCTGCCGGATATCAGCCAGACCGGCAAGGTCGACGAGAACCGCCCGATCGAACCGCAGTCGATTGCGCTGGAAGACCTGCTGGGGCGCCAGGAGGTCGATCTCGACATCGCCGAGGTCGAGCGCCTGATCAAGGATCGTCTGGTCATCGTCACCGGCGCCGGCGGATCGATCGGCTCCGAACTGGTCCGCCAGATCGCGCGCTTCGCACCGAGCCGCCTCGTCCTGGTCGACAATTGCGAGTTCAATCTCTGGGCGGTCACCCATCAGGTCTCCGACGAATTCCCCGCCGTCCCGCTCCTGTCGCGGATCGTCGATGTGCGCCACAGGAACCGCATTCGGGCACTGTTCGACGAAGTCGGGCCGGACGTCGTCTTCCACGCTGCAGCGCTCAAGCACGTGCCCATCGTCGAGGACAATCCCATCGAGGGGATCGACACCAACCTGATCGGCACCCGCAATGTCGCCGACGCGACGCTCGCGGCCCGTGCGGCCGCCTTCGTGATGATCTCGACCGACAAGGCGGTGAACCCGTCCAACGTCATGGGCGCCACCAAGCGGGCAGCCGAAGCCTATTGCCAGGCACTGGACCTGGACCAGGACGCCACCCGCTTCATCACGGTGCGTTTCGGCAATGTCCTCGGCTCGACCGGCTCGGTGATCCCGCTGTTTCGCTCGCAGCTCGAAAAGGGCGGGCCGCTGACGGTGACCCATCCGCACATCACCCGCTTCTTCATGACCATTCCCGAGGCCTCGCGGCTGATCCTCCATGCGGCTGGCCACGGCATGACCGATACCCGCACCAAGGGCCAGATCTTCGTCCTGGACATGGGCAAGCCGATCCGCGTTGCCGAGCTCGCCGAGCGGGTCATCCAACTCGCCGGTCTCAAGCCCCATATCGACATCGACATTCGCTTCGTCGGACTCCGCAAGGGCGAAAAGCTCTACGAGGAACTGTTCAGCGAAGAGGAGACGCGGGAGGAAACTGGGCGACCGGGCCTGCTGATCGCCTGCTCGCGGGTCAGCGACGTCAAGCTTTTGTCGCGCAGCTTCGCCAATATCGAGGCCGCCGTGGTGGCCGGCGACGCGGATCGCGCGCTGGAGATCCTCAAGCGCATCGTGCCAGAATATCGTCCGGCCATTATCGACGGAGACGACAGCGCCACGACGCGCCTCGTCCGTCCGGTACCACCCACGCCCGCCTGATCGCGTCCCCCGCTTGTCTTTCCCGTATCCGCGCGCCCCGGTCTGGCCGGACCGCCAAAGTCCGCTGCGTGGTCGTCACCGGCCGGATCGCTAGAGCGCCTGGCGGCGGCCGCGAATCTCGGCGATGTGCTTCTTCACGGCGGCGATGTCGTTCTGCAGGCGCAGCACTTCCTCGTCGTCTTTCGCTTGCGAAAAGTCCCTGGCCGCCGTCGCAGGAAGCTCGCCACCCAGCGCGCGGATGCGTTCGCGCAGGGTTCGCCGCGCCACCGGCGGCAACGTATCGTCCGGATTCTCTGCGCTGTCTCCAGCCGTCGCACCCGACGGTGCGGCGGCCTCGGGCGCGGCTGTCGCTGGCAGGCGCCTGTCGTCCGCCGGCTGTTCCTCCCCCGGCTGGTTCTCCGACGTCACGGCCTCGCGCCGCAGATCGCCTGCCGCGGCATGGATCGACGGGCGGATACCGTCGGCCGCTTCACTGTCGGCGGCCATGGCGCCAACGGCTGGCGCCAGGGCGATCGCCATCGAATAGCCGCCCCCGTAGTTCTGGAAATGCCCGGTCGCCTTGCCGTAAGCGCCGCCGAAGCCTGAGAGCTGCGGACGCTCGGCGGCCTCCGCTCGCAGGCGCATGGCCTGCCGGTACTGTTCGGAGATTGCGCCGACCCCGGCCAGGAACACGCCGGCCAGGAACCCGAGCACCCCGCCGGCAGCCACGACCAGCCGGCGCGGCAGGCTGGAGGGCTTGAGCGGCGGGGTCGCCTCGGAGATCACCCGGACATTGGCCGTGTTGATGCCCTGCTGCTCGCCAGTTTCCCGGGCCCGCAGGAGGTAGGATTCATACACCGCACGCGAGGCCTCGACCTCGCGCTGCAATTCGCGCAGCCGCACGAAGGAGCCGCTGGTCGTCACCTGGTCGGCCTTCAGCGCGTCGAGCTGCTGGGTGAGGTCGAGATTGGTGCGCTCGGCCCGGGCGAGTTCGGTCTGCGCCCCCGCCACGATGCGGTTGATCTCGGCGCGGATGGCGTCGCGCGCCGAGGCCAGCGACTGGCGGCTGGCGATGAGCTGCGGATGCCGGGGCCCGAGGGTCGCCGCGAGCGACGCGGTCCTCTGGGCAAGGTCGGAATAATTGCTGCGCAGGCGGGCGAGCGAATCTGAGGTGAGCTCCTCCGGAAAGGCGCCCTGCACCACGTTCTCGACGCTGGCATTGGCCATCTGCTCGGCCTTCACCCTCAGGGCCGTGACATTGGCGCGGCCGCGCGACAATTCGTCGTTGATCCGCAGGATGTAGCTGTCGTCGACCAGTTGCCCGCCGACCCCGACGAGTTCGTTCTCGGACTTGTACGCCTCGACGGCCCGCTCCGCCTCGGACACCCTGGCGCGCAGTTCCGAGAGGCGCGAGGACAGGGCGTTGGTCGCCCGGCCCGCCGTGTCCGACTGGACCTGCGCCAGATGGTCGATGAAGGAATTGGCGACGAGGCGCGACAGCCGCGCCGACTTCTCCGGGCTTTGCGTGGTCACGGCGACGTTGAGCACGAAACTCTTGGCGTCACGCGACACGGCAGTTGCCTCCCGTAGATTCTGCATCGTCACGAGAAACCGTTCGTTCTGTGCTTCGGGCCCGGCGCTCACCAGTCCGAGACTCTCCAGCGACGGCAGCAGCGAATCGGCTTGGCCGTTGAATTCGGGATCGGCCTGCAGGTCGGCGGCCTCCACGATCTTGGCCATCAGGTCGTTCGAATTGATGACCGCGATCTGGCTTTCGATCAGCGCCAGCGTCGCGTCGCTCGGCAACCCGTTCGGCGTGACCTCGTTCTGCACGACCTTGATGTCGCGCGGATCGGCCAGGATCTGCGAGATGGCCGTGTATTCCTTCGGCGTCGACAGGGCGAAGGCCACCGCCAGGATCAGTCCAAACAGGGTCGTCAGGATGATCAGCCGCCGCGACGCCCAGACCGACTGGAAGACGTGCACCGGATCGACCAGCGAGCCGTTGCCATCATGGCCCGGCGCCGCGGACGGCCGGGAGGCGTGCGGTGCGTCGGGGAAGGATCCGGATGAGAACATGGCCATATCGATCCGCGGGATGTCGGTCCGGCTCACGCCGAAGCTTGCTCCCAGACTGTGACCATTCATAGCTAATGAACAGTTAAAACGAGTTTCCCGAGCGGAATTCTTGAAGGATCAGCCTTCTCGCAACCGCTGGTCCAGAAGCGACATCCACGGCTTGGGTCGCATGTCGCGGTCCAGCGGCAGGGGGCGGTCGGGATGACCGTCGGGCCGCGGCAGCACGTCGGAGACCCAGCTGTAGCGGTCGCTGATCCCCCACACGATCACCGCCTCCGGCGGCTTCCAGGCGAAGATCCCGTCGAGAAGATCGGACACGAGACCGTAAGCGGCCTCGTCCTGCGCGGCGTCGCCCGGCGGGGTTTCCCAGTCAATGACGTCCAGTTCCGTGACCATCAGGCCGACGCCGAGCCCGTCCAGTTCCTTGTGGAAGCGTTCAAGCCCGCCCCTGTCGATCTGGCGGCCCGCATACAGATGGCCCTGGATCCCGACCCCATGCACCGGGATGTTGCCGTCCTGCAGCTGGCGGACGATGTCGAGCATTATCTGGCGGCGCGCATCGTAGCGCGGCCCGACGAACTCCAGATCGTAGTCGTTGATCACCAGCCGCACGTCGGGATCGACACGCGCTGCCGCGGCAAAGGCGATCGGAATGTGGTTCGGGCCGAGCTTCTCCATCCATGTCGTCCGGCGCAGCGGTCCTTCCGTGAGCGGATCGTTGGCGATGACCTCGTTGACGACGTCCCAGCCCGACAGACGCCCCTTGTAGCGGTCGCCGATCCGTTCGATGTGGTCGACCAGCGCGGCCTCCACCTCGGCTGCCGTGTCGAGGCGTTCCAACCAGTCCGGCGTCGCGCCCCACCAGACATGGCAGGTGCCCCGGGTCAGCCGGTCGTTCTCTAGAGCAAAATCGATCACCCGGTCCGCGGGCTCGAAATTCCATTCGTCCGGCTGCGGATGGACCAGGCTGAACTTCAGCCCGTTCATCGGCATGATCAGGTCGCAATGGTCGAGGAAGGCTTGCCGGTAGGCCGGATCGGGCGCCATGAATTCGGCCTGAATGGCGCCGCCCAGCGGCACCGCCCGCGGTTGGCGCGATCCTGGGGCCCCGGCTGCAGCAGCGACCCCTGGAGCCAGCGCCAGGGCCGCACCGGCACCGAGCAGGGAACGGCGCGTTAAACTTCCCGCTGTAGTCGATGAAGGATCGCCGGGCTGCGCCGCATCCAGCGGACGCCCTGTTTCAGGCCTGGAACGTGCATCGCGCCCACGGTGGTGTATCGTCATCTGCCTATCGCTCTCCCGAAGGTCGGAGCATGCCACGCACAGCAGTCTGGATCGAAAGCTTTAAGGGCAACCTAAGCGTGATCCGCGATTACGCCTGGCTGCTCAGCGGCTCGGCAGGCCGGCTGGTCCTGTCGCTGGCCTATTTCGTCAGCGTCGCCAACGGACTGTCGGTGGGCGATTTCGGCCTGTTCGCCACCGCCTCGGCGACCGGCATCGTGTTGTCGCGCATCGGCGGCTTCGGCTTCGTGTCGCCCCTCTACCGTGTCGCGACCGTGCGCCAGCGACTGGTCGGCACCTACACGGCCGGCCTTCTCGTGGCCTTTGTCCTGTCGCTGCCCGTCGTCGTCATCGCCGCGGGCGGTTTCTATGCGGCGTTCTTCGAGGGCGAGATGGGGATTGCCGCCTTCGCCGCCGTGGTGACGGCCGAAATCGTCTTCTGGCGCGCCCTGGAAGTGGTGGTGATCGTCAACAACGGCCTCGGGCGCTTCGGGCGGGCCGCCAGCATCGTCATCGCCGGCTCCGCGATCCGCGCCATCGCCGCGGTCGGGTTCGTCGTTCTGGGCAGCGGCATGCTGCTGGAGTGGTCCCTCGCCTATCTGGCGGCCAACGGCGTCGCGGCTCTTGTCGCCATCATCGGGTTCTATCCGCGCCAGCGGCTGCGGTTCCGCCCGGCGCTCTATCTGGCGCGCTGGCGCGACAGCCTCTCGGTCGCCGGTGCCGAGATCATCTTCTATCTCCAGTCCGAGCTCGACAAGCTTCTGGTCCTGTCGCTGGGCGGGCCGCAGATGGCCGGCATCTACGCCATCCTGATGCGGTTGATCGACCTGACGGCCCTGCCGATCCGTTCGGCCAACACGATGATCGTGCAGAAGCTGATGCGCACGCCGGGCTGGATCTCCGACTGGAAGATGCGTTGGGGCCTCGAAGCGGCCGTCGCGGTCGTCTCGGTCGCAGGCCTTGCCGTCCTCGGTGGCATCCTCCACGTCTTCCCGAACGCGCTCGGCCGCAATGTCGCCGACGCCGCGCCGCTCGTTCTCGTCGCGCTGTTCGTTCCGGCCTTCCGGAACCTGGTCGAATACGAAAGCGAACTGCTCTACGCGCGCGGCAGGACCGGCCTGCGTGCGCTGATCCTGGCCATTGTCGGCCTGATCAAGGCGGGGCTGTTGGTCGTGCTTCTGCGCGCCGCGCCGGACACCACCAGCTGGATCCTCGGCCTCAACGGCCTGTTCCTGGTCCTGTGGATCGTCTCCGCGTCCTCGACCTATGCCGCCTTGGACTGGTCGCAGCCGCAGCGGCGGGTTTCGCGCCGCTGGCTCAGGACAGCCCCACAGCCCGGCGAATGAGCGCCGGGTCCGTCCCAGTGAAGGACTGGATGCCCGCTGCCACCTGATGCGGTTCGAGTCCGCGCGAAAAATCGGCCAGCGCCGCGGCATTCAGCGCCGCGCCGTCCCAGTACATGTGGCAGAGCTCGAGCGCGCTGCGCGCATGGCGGTCCGGACGGTTCTCCACCTCGTCGACGAAGCGACCGTACAGTATGCACTCGGAGAGCGCCCGGCGACGCACCAGCGTGCTCATCCAGGATCGGCCGGAGACGGCCTCGATCCGCTTCTGCATGTCGCGCACCGTATCGGACCGCCAGGCGATCAGCGTGGCGATATAGCCGGCGTCGGAGATCGCCGGCGTTTCGATGCCCAGCATCTGTCCGGCCCGAAGCGACCAGGCGCCTTGCTCGCTGCGCGCCGGCTCCGGCAGATGCGCGATCGCGTTCGGCCGGCTGTAGAAATTGACCGCACCGGTCCTGTGGAACCAGGCGAGATCGAAGGCGCGCAGGAAGACGACGTCGGAATCGACCGACACGACGACGGTCTCGTCGAGCGCGGCGGCGATGGCGAGGCGGCGCAGCTGCTGGACGTGCCAGCCCCGCAGTGGTGGCCCCTTGGGCGTCAGCCAGATGCGGCGGCGGCCGAGAGAGATCGGATCGGGAAACGGCCGCAGCCAGCGCGGCAGCAGGTCGCGCTCGTCAACGATCTCGCGCTTGGGGCCGGCCAGTTGCCGGAACAGGGCCATGTCGGCGCCTTCGACCATGATCAGATGGCGGGTATGGCCACTGACGCGCTGGTCCATGCTCTCGCACAAGAGGCGGCAGCGTTCGAAATCGCCGCGATAGCTCGACGTCACAATGGCCGACTGCAAGGTCATCGTCTCCGTCTCCTGGGCCCGCGCCACATCAGCCCACCGGATGATGCGGCAGGAACCTGTCGCGCAGGATCCCCAGGAGAAAGGCGGGATTGCCGAGAATGTAGCGGCGCCAAAGCCGTGCGGGCTCCAGCGCCAGGCGCCAGACCCATTCCATGCGCAGCCGCCGGATCATCTTCGGCGCGCGCGAGACGTTGCCGGCGCAGAAATCGAACAGCGCGCCGACCCCAACGAAAAGGCGGCCATGGCGGAAATCCAGCGCCCGGGCGATGAAGATCTCCTGCGCCGGCACCCCCATCGCCACTAGCACGATGTCGGCCCTGGCCCGTTCCAGCGCGGCCAGGATGCCGGGTTGCGCGGCCGCGTCGAAATAGCCGTCGGAGACGGCGGTATAGTCATGGCGCGGCGCGATCTCCCGGAACCGGGCGCCCGCGCGCTCCGCCACGCCCGGCGCGCCGCCGATCAGCGCCACGCGGCAGGGGCGCTCCAGCGCCGCCAGGAGCCGCGGCACGAAGTCCGTGCCGTTCAGATTCTCGCGAAAGCGCGCGCCATACAGAAGCTGCGCCGCGAGATCGACGCCGATGCCGTCCGGCAGGACCAGGCACTCCTGCAGCGCCTGTCGATATGACGCGTTCCGGCGCACCAGATTGACGCAATGGGCGTTGAGGAAGGCTAGGCGCGTGGGCGCGCCACCGGCCGACAGCTCGGCCTCGAGCCGGCGGATCGCCGCGTCCCCCGTCAGGTCGGCGACCGCAATTCCGGCGATCCGGCGCTCCACGGTCTCGGCCGCAGGGGAGTCAGAGTCGGACAATTGCTGGCCGCCGTCCATCAGACGGCTTCCCGGCCAGCCAGCGCCGCGCGATCGCCGTCGGCGGCTGGCACTGGCCGCTGCGCCTCGCCGTCAACCCGGGCGGCGGACCGTTTCAGGAGATCCAGACCGGCGGCGATGCCGGCGTCGAGCGCCGCCGTCTGCGATCGCACGAATTCGGCCCCGTCCATGCGCATGGCGCGGCCCTCGCGCTCGGCCGTCACCAGTTCCACCAGCCGGTCGGCGAAGGCCTGCGGGTCCTCGGCGATCCAGACATTGGCGGGCACGGCGCCGACCCCGCGCAGCGCCTGGGGCGTTGCCACGGCAGGCATGCCTTCCTCGAAGGCCTCGATGGTCTTGAGCTGGATGCCGGTGCCGCCCTTGGTAGCCAGGGCCAGCACCCGCGACGCGCCGACAAAGGCCTGGGCATCTGGCACCCGGCCGAGGAAGGACACATTGTCCGGCAGTCGCGGCGGCGTTCCGTCGAAGCTGCCGGCAATCGCCACGCGAATGTCTGCTGGAAGAAGCGGCACCACGGTCGCGACGAACCAGTCCAGCCCGACGCGGTTGGGCGCCCAGCTCCAGGTTCCGATCAGGCCGACATCCTGCGCCCGGACGCCGTCGTCGGGCCGGGGCGTGCGGCCCGTCGTCAGGGTCAGCGACCGGCAGCGGGCGGTGTCGCCGAGCCCGAGGGCGGCGCGGTCCTCGTCGCTGAGCGTGTGGATCACCGCCGCGTCGCGGCAGATCCGGGTCTCGATACGGCGCAGCAGGGCGGCTTCGCGGGCATAGAGCGCCCGCCTATGCAGCCCGCTGGCGTTGCGGGCGTTCTCCCAGGCCGAGCGATGCTCGACATTGTGGGCAATGAAGATCGCCGGCTTGTCGCGCGCCAGGAACGGATAGGCCGCCGGCATCTGGACCGAGCTCAGCACATAGCCGTCGACCGGCCCGGCCTCGGCCAGCCGCTGCCGCAATGCTTCGCGCGACAGCCCGGCGACCTTTGCCGCCGAGACCGGCAGGTTCCGAAGCGTCGCCGCAGCCACCCAGCCGAGCTTGCGCGACATCGACGCCCCAGCATTCTCGATCGCGATCTCGCCGAGGCAGATCTCGTCGTCGGCCGGTTGCCGGCTGCCGGGACGGCGAAAACCGGCAAAGCTCAGCCGAACGCCCTGCCGGCGATAGGACTCGGCGATCGCGTGATTGGCGATCTCGAATCCCGTCGACGGGCGACCGTCCGGCAGGAGCGAGGAGAGGAACAGGAGATGCATCCGACAGACCGATGGCGTGCGCGGCAAGGATGGCAATGCTGGCACGGAAGGATTGAAAGAGTCTCAACCCGCCGGCCCAAAGCCCCCACGCACGGTCCGACAACGGACGAGGCGCCGCTCCGGCGGGCGCCCTTGCGGCGAAATCGATCCTTTCTTCACCTTTCTCTGGTCCAATCGGTGCGAAATGCCGACAATCGCCAGAGCGAGACCGATGACCGACGCCATCACCATCGCATGTGAAACGCCCGGCCTCGACGGTGACGGGTTTGCGATCGTCGTCACGCTGCCGACGTTCCGCCGGCCGGACCATCTGCTGAAGACGCTGGACTCGCTCACCGCGCAGCGGACCGCGCAGCCGTTTGCCGTGATCGTCATGGAGAACGACGCCGAGGGGCAGGCCGGCCTGAATGCCGCGCGGCACCGCTTTGGAGACGGCGGCCTGAACGGGCTGATCCTGATCGCCCATGAACGCGGCAATTGCGCCGCCTACAATGCCGGCTGGCAGACCGCCCTGACGCGCTTTCCGGCAATGCGGCATCTTCTGGTGATCGACGACGACGAGATCGCCGACCCGGACTGGATCGACAATCTGGTGGCGACGTCCGAGCGGCTGGATGCCGACATCGTCGGCGGCCCGCAGGTGCCGGTCTTCGAGGACGGCGCCAGCCGCCGCTATGCGCGGCACCCGGTCTTCACCCCGCATTACAGCGACACGGGCTCCGTCCCGATCCTCTATTCCTCGGGCAATGTCGCCATCCGCCGCGCGGTGCTGGAGGCGATCGGCGCGCCCTTCCTCGACACGGGCTTCAACTTCATCGGCGGCGGCGACAGCGATTTCTACGCGCGCTGCCGGCAGCAGGGGTTCCGCTTCGGCTGGTGCGCCGAGGCGCCGGTCTTCGAGACCACGCCGGCGCGCCGCACGGAATTTTCCTGGCTGAACGCCCGCGGGCTGCGCAATGGCGCCATATCCTCGATCATCGAACGCCGGCAGCAAGGTGGTCGCCGCAGCGGGCTGCGCCGCTTCGCCAAGAGCGCCGCGCTGCTGGCGGCCTCGCCGCTGCGCTCGGCCGGTCTGGCGGTGCGCACTCGCTCGCCGATGATCGGGCTCTACCACATGCAGGTGGCCGTCGGCCGGCTGATGGCGGAATGCGGATGGGTGAATGAGCAATATCGCCGTCCCGAACAGAACTGACGCCCGCTCCCTGGGCGACGCGGAATGGTGGACGGATCTCGTCCGGCTGATGCTGGGCGCCGGCATCCTGACGGCGCTGCTGGTCACCGTCACGCCGTTTGCCGTCACCTTCGAAGGCGACCAGAATGCCGGCAACCTGGCGAACCAGCTCGGCTATGCCTCGCTGGCGCTCGTCGTCTTCGCCGGGCACTTCCTGCTGACCGACCGCACCACGCTTCTGGCACTGATGCGCCCGGCCTGGATGATGATGGCCGTCTGGCTGCTCGGTAGCGCCCTGTGGGCCGCACAGCCGGAAAATGCGCTGCGCGGTGCCGTCTTCACGCTTCTGGCCATGGCGGCCGTCAGCGGCGTCCTCTGCTTTCCCAAGGACGTGCGCGCCTTCCGCACGGCACTCACACTCGCCATGCTGGCGGTGCTGGCCCTGTCCTATCTCGGAGTCATCGCCCTGCCCGGCCTCGCTATCCACGACGGCTCCGGCTCCGAACCACAGCATGCGGGGCTGTGGCGCGGCGCCTATTCCCACAAGAATGTCGCCGGCGCCGTCTTCGCCGTGGTCTTCTTCTGCGGCGTCTATCTGTTCCGGGCGGGCAATCGCTGGACCGGCTTCGCCATTGCCGTGCTGGCGGCCCTGTTCGTCGTCAAGACCGGCTCCAAGACGTCCATCATCCTCCTGCCCGTTGTCGCCGCCATCGTCGTATTCGGCGCGATCGCCGGTCGCCGCCTCCTGGTCGCGGGCATCGCGGTCACGCTGACGCTGATGGCGCTCCTGACCCTCGGCACGGTGCTGTCGCCGACGCTGGACAACATTGTCCAGACCGTCGTTCCGGGCACCACCTTCACCGGACGCATGGATCTGTGGCGTTTCGCGCTCGAGGTCTTCGACGGCCACGAATGGACCGGCTTCGGCCTCAACGCCTTCTGGCAGACCCAGGTCGTCTTTGGAACGGAGCGTAATTTCGAGCTGTCCTGGGATCCACGCGGCATCGCCAACGCCCATAACGGTTATCTCGACGTCGCCATCTCGATGGGCCTGCCCGGTCTCGCGCTGGCGATCCTCGTCCTGGTTATCCTGCCTCTGCGGGATTTCGTGCACATCGGGCGGGACCGCGAGAGCGAACGCCTGGGGCAGATGTTCCTGATGATCCTGGCCTATCTTCTGCTGAACTCGTTCCTGGAAAGCTTCCTGTTCGATCGCGCCAATCCGATCTGGATGGCGGTCTGCTTCGCGGTCATCGGCCTGCGCCTGTTGTCGCGCCGCCCGGTCAGGGTATAGCGCCGGTCGCTGCCGTTGCGGTGGCGCGCCCTGCGCCCTAGGTTCCGCGCTGCCCAACACGGAAAGAACCTGCATGATGGACCGCCTGCGCCTACTCGCCGTCGACTCCGACGATCTGGCGATCATGTCAGCCTATTGTCAGGATGCTGTCGTCAAGCCGACGGACTGCCAGCACCGGCCCGCCGCCGGCCAGTTCATCATGGAGATGAACCGCTTCGTCTGGGAGACCGCGCAAGGCGTCTCGCGCTTCCGCCTGTTCCGCAAGGCCGAATACGAGCGTCGGCGCTCCGTGCTGCATTTCGACCGGGTGACCGCGGTCAAGCACACCGGCATCGAGCCGGGTTCCGACGATGTGCTGGTGCTGCTGGCCATTCGCTTCACCGCGACGGATGCACCCTCGGGGATCGTCGAGCTTGTCTTCGCCGGCGGCTCCGCGATAAGGCTGACCGTCGAGGTGATCGAGGCGCAGCTCGCCGATATCGGCGGCTCCTGGAGCACCGATTCGAAGCCGGACCACAGCCGGCCCGATCGGATCAGCTGACGCCCGAGCGGCGCGCACCGCATTGCGGGGCATGCGGGATCGGCGGCGGCAGCCGACGACTATGACGGAAGGGGTTCGCAGAGTGCCGTCGAGGCTCAATACCGACGACGCCGGTTTCGAGGCGGAGTTTCGTGCCCTGCTTGGCGCCAAGCGCGAGCAGGCGGACGATGTCGATGCCGCCGTCCGCCAGATCATCGCCCGCGTGCGCGAGGAGGGCGACGCGGCCCTGATCGAACTGACGCGGCAGCTGGACGGGCTCGACCTGACGCCGGCCGTGCTTCGGGTCGGGCAGGACGAGATCGACGCCGCCCATGCGGCCACGCCCCCCGAGACCCTCGCCGCGCTTACGATGGCGCATGATCGCATCTCCAGCCACCACGCCCGCCAAATGCCGGCCGACGACCGCTATGTCGACGCGATCGGCGTCGAACTCGGCAGCCGCTGGACGGCGGTGGATTCGGTCGGGCTCTACGTTCCGGGCGGCCAGGCAAGCTATCCGTCCTCTGTCCTGATGAATGCGGTGCCGGCCAGGGTCGCCGGCGTCGAGCGCATCGCCATGACCGTGCCGGCCATGCGCGGCGTCCTGAACCCGCTGGTGCTCGCGGCCGCGAAGATCTGCGGCGTCGACGAGATCTACCGGCTCGGCGGCGCCCAGGCGGTCGCGGCCTTCGCCTATGGCACCGAGACGATCGCACCCGTGGCCAAGATCGTCGGCCCCGGCAACGCCTATGTGGCTGCCGCCAAGCGGCAGGTGTTCGGCACCGTCGGCATCGACATGATTGCCGGTCCGTCCGAAATCCTGATCATTTCCGATGGCCAGAACGATCCCGACTGGATCGCCGCCGATCTTCTCAGCCAGGCCGAGCACGACGCGGCCGCCCAGTCGATCCTGATCACCGACGATGCCGGCTTCGCCGATGCGGTCGAGGCCGCCGTCGAGCGGCAGCTGAAAACCCTGTCGCGGGCCGCCACGGCTGCGGCGAGCTGGCGCGACCATGGCGCCATCATCCTCGTCGCGTCCCTCGACGAGGCGCCGTCCCTGTCCGACCGCATTGCACCGGAGCATCTGGAGATCGCCGTCGACGATCCGGAGGCGATGTTCGCCAGGCTGCGCCATGCCGGCGCCGTCTTCCTCGGCCGGCACACGCCGGAGGTGATCGGCGACTATGTCGGCGGCTCCAACCACGTCCTGCCGACCGCCCGCTCGGCACGGTTCTCGTCGGGCCTGTCGGTGCTCGATTTCGTCAAGCGCACCTCCATCCTCAGGCTGGGACCCGACCAGCTGCGCCAGCTGGGTCCGGCCGCGATCCAACTCGCCCGGGTCGAGGGCCTCGACGCCCATGGCCGGTCGGTCGCGATCCGGCTGAACCTTTGAGGGCGGCATGAGCGACGCGGACGGCACAGGCGACGGCCACCTGATCGACGTCGAGCTCGACGACACGATCGGGCGGGCGACGCCCGACGTCGAGCACGAGCGCGCGGTGGCGATCTTCGACCTGATCGAGGAGAACGTCTTCAACCCGGTCGGCGCGCCGAAGGGCGGGCGCTTCAAGCTGAAGCTGTCCCTGGCCGACAAGCGGCTGGTCTTCGACATCCGGGACGAGGACGATGCACCGCTGGTCGCCCACATCCTGTCGCTGACGCCCTTCCGGCGTGTGATCAAGGACTACTTCCTGATCTGCGACAGCTATTACGAGGCTATCCGCTCGGCCACGCCCCAGCATATCGAGGCAATCGACATGGGCCGTCGCGGGATCCACAATGACGGGTCGCAGACCCTGATGGAGCGGCTGAAGGGCAAGATCGAGGTCGATCTGGACACGGCGCGGCGGCTGTTCACCCTGATCTGCGTCCTCCACTGGCGGAGTTGATCCCTGCCATGGCGCGGCGAGCGACGGCATCCGGGCATGGTCAGGTCGGCGGACTTGCGTGCCCCCTCTCCCCGATGAGGGAGATCGGCAGATGAGCCAGGCGGACGACACCGACGACAAGCGCCGCATCTCGTCGGTGCTTTTCGTCTGCGGCATGAACGCTATTCGCTCGCCCATGGCCGAGGCCCTGGCGCGCTCGCTGCTGCCGCAATCGGTCTATGTGGCGTCCGCCGGCGTTCGCGACGGCCGGCGCGATCCGTTCGTCGACAACGTCCTCGCCGAAAAGGGGCTCAGTCTCGGCGATCGCCGGCCGCAGCGGCTGGAGGATCTGGAGGACAGCTATTTCGACCTGATCGTCACCATGGCGCCGGAAGCCCACCACGCCGTCCTCGACGCGACCGGCACGGCCTCGGTGGACGTCGAATTCTGGCCGATGCCCGATCCGTCCGTGGCGACCGGCAGCCGCGAGCAGATCCTGGATGCCTACCGCGCGGTCTGCACCCGGATCGAGGACCACATCCGCAAGCGTCTCCTGCCCGGCAGGGACAGCGCGGCGGGGACGGCGAGTTGAGCAGCCAGCACTGCCGCCGAGACGGTGCAGACTAGCCCTACTCGGCCAGTGCGGCGATCTCGGCCTTCAGCTCGTCGAGCCCGACGCCCTTTTCCGACGAGGTCGACAGGATGCGCGGAAAGGCCGCCGGGTGGCGCTTGATGCCGAGCGCCGTCGCCTCGACCAGCTTCGGCACGCCTGTCACCTTGATCTTGTCGGTCTTGGTCAGCACGATCTGGTAGGAGACGGCGGCCTTGTCGAGCAGGCCCATCACCTCCTCGTCGTTCTTCTTGATGCCGTGCCGTGCGTCGATGAGCAGGAACACCCGCTTCAGGCTGGCGCGGCCGCGCAGATACGAGAAGACCAGCCGCGTCCAGGCGTCCACATGCTCCTTGGGCGCCTTGGCATAGCCGTAGCCCGGCATGTCCACCACCGCGATCGGCGGCAGCTCGGCGGTCTCGCCGCCATAGCCGTCCGGCACGAAGAAATTCAGCTCCTGGGTACGGCCCGGCGTGTTCGAGGTCCGCGCCAGGCCTTTCTGGCTGAGCAGTGCGTTGATCAGCGACGACTTGCCGACATTCGAGCGGCCCGCAAAGGCGATCTCCGGCGGCCCCTCGGGCGGCAGGAACTTCATCGCCGGCACGCCGCGCACGAAGACCCATGGCTGCGCGAAGAAATGCGCGGCAGCGGGCGGCGGCGGCATGTTGGCCTCGGCGTCGTCGGTCATGTCCTGGTCCATGGTCATTCAGCCTTTTCCAGCGCGCCTATGTCGTCGCCGCGGATCAGCGCGAGATTGCGACTGATTCTTTCGACCGGCCAGTCCCACCATGCGATGGCCAGCAATCGCCGGACGCTCGCTTCGTCGTAGCGCTGGCGGATCAGCCGCGCCGGATTGCCCCCGACCACCCCATAGGAGGGCACGTCGCGGGTCACCACCGCATGGGCCGCCACGATGGCGCCATCGCCGATCGTGACACCCGGCATGATGGTGGCCTTTTCGCCGATCCACACGTCGTTGCCGATCCGCGTGTCACCCTTGACCGCATCGAGGACGGTGCGGGCGTCGAAGCCCGCCTCCCAGCCATGGCCGAAGATCTGGAACGGATAGGTCGAGATCCCGCCCATCGCGTGGTTGGCGCCGTTCATCACGAAGGACACGCCGCGGGCAATGGCACAGAACCGCCCGATCACCAGCCGGTCCCCGATGAAGGGATAGAGATGGCCGACGCAGGCCTCGACGAAATGCTCGGGTCCGTCCGGGTCGTCGTAATAGGTGTAGTCGCCGATCTCGATCTGGGGATGGTCGACCAGCGGCTTCAGGAAACCGACGCGCGGCTGCCCGGCCATCGGATGCGGGTCGTGCGGATCGGGTCCGTGCATGATCCGTCCTCGCGGCTCGGCGCCGTTGGCGGCATGTTCACGCACGGGCGGTCCGGAACCCGCGCCGCACGTGATGCATGCTCAGCCCTCGGAGGGCTTTTCCTTTCGTCGGAACATGCCTCGCATGTTGTCCCACAGCTCGATCTTGGTGCCGTTGCGCTTCATGATCACCGACTGCTGGATCACCGACAGGAAGTTGTTCCAGGTCCAGTAGATCACCAGGCCGGCCGGGAACGAGGCGAGCATGAAGGTGAAGATCACCGGCATCCAGGTGAAGATCATCTGCTGCGTGGGATCCGGCGGCGTCGGATTGAGCTGCATCTGGATGAACATCGTGATGCCCATCAGGATCGGCCACACGCCGACGATCAGCAGGCTCGGCAGGTCCATCGGGATCAGCCCGAACAGGTTGAAGATGCTGGTCGGATCCGGCGCGGCCAGATCCTGGATCCAGCCGAAGAACGGTGCATGACGCATCTCGATCGTCACATACAGCACCTTGTAGAGCGCGAAGAACACGGGGATCTGGATCAGGATCGGCCAGCAGCCTGCCGCCGGATTGATCTTCTCCTCCTTGTAGATCCGCATCATCTCCTGTTGCTGCTTCTGCTTGTCGTCCTTGAAGCGCTCGCGCATCTCGACAATCTTCGGCTGCATGTTCTTCATGCGTGCCATCGACTTGTACGACTTGTTGGCCAGCGGGAAGAAGATAAGCTTCAGGCCCACGGTGACCGCCAGGATCGCCACGCCGAAATTGCCGATGACGCTGTAGAGCCAATCAAGGGCGTGGAACATCGGCCGGGTGATGAAATAGAACCAGCCCCAGTCGATCAGCTGTCCGAACTGGCGGATCTCGTAGAGCTCTTCATAGCTGTCGATGTCGCTGACCACCTTGGCGCCGGCGAAGGTGCGCGAGACGTTGGTCACGGTCGCACCCGGCGCCACGGTCAGCGGGTCGGCGACATATTCGGTCTGATAGTGCGGGCGGCCGTCCGTCATGTAGAGGAAGCGCGACTCGAAGGGGCGGCCGGCTTCCGGCACCAGCGTCGTCGCCCAGTACTTGTCGGTGATGCCGAGCCAGCCGCTGGAGGCCTTCGGCGGCGTGTAGCGCAGGTCGTCCTCGATCGTCGAGAACTTGACCTCTGAGAGGCCGTCGTCGCCGAAGACGCCGATCAGCCCCTCGAAGAGCACGAAGACCGATGCGACCTCCGGCTTGGAATAGCGCGTCACCCGACCGTAGGACGACAATGTCAGCGGCGTCGCCGCGTCGTTGCGGATCGTGTCCTCGACGGTGAACATGAACCGGTCGTCGACCAAGATCTGCCGCTCGAATGTGACGCCCGCGCCATTCGTCGTGGTCAGCGTGACGGGACTGTCCGGGGTCAGCGTCTGGTTGCCCGAGGCCTCCCAGACCGTGCTCGGCCCCGGCAGGTCGCCGGCATCGCGGCCCAGATAGCCGAACTCGGCGAAATAGCCCGACGGCAGCCGCTCGGGGGAAAGCAGGACGATGGTCGGCGACTCGTCGTCGACCGTCTCGTGGTAGTTCTTGAGGCGCAGATCGTCGAGACGCGCGCCGGCCAGGTTGATCGAACCCGACAGGGCCGGCGTGTCGATGGCGATGCGATCGCCGGCCGCCAGGGCCTGTTCGCGGGTCTCGGCCGTCGCCGGCATCGCGCTCTGCCCCGACACGACGCTTTCGCGGCCGGCCGGTGCCGCGACATTGTCCTGCGGCGTTCCGGCGGGAGTCTGCGGGGTCTGCAGCACGCCGCCGTCCTGGGGCGCAGCCGTCTGGGCCGCTTCATTCGCGAGGCGCTGGGCCTCCATCCGCGGGCTGACCACCAGGAACTGCCACCCGACCAGCACCCCGATCGACAGGATCATGGCGATCAGGAAGTTGCGGTTGTTTTGCATCAGTCAGACCCCGATGGACGCTTCGACGGGCGCCGTTCCGTTATGGCCGTGTCACGCTGCGGCCGCTTCATCCTGGCCACCCGGCGGGACAACTCGTCCTTGAGTTCCGCGAAGGGCAAGGCCAGGACATCGCGGCGCGCGACGACCACATAGTCGATCCCCGACGCCATGTCAGCCTTCGCATGCAGGCGAATCGCTTCGCGCAGCCGTCGCCGGATCCGGTTGCGGACCACGGCGTTGCCGACCTTCTTGGTCACCGTCAGACCAAGTCGGGGCGGACCGTCGTCGCCGCGGTCCAGAGCCTCTATGAAGAAAGCCGGGCCGTTCAGGCGGCGGCCCCGGCGCGCGGCGAGAAATTCCGCGCGCTTGGTCATCCTGCCGACAGCCTTGGGCATCTCGCCGGGCCGCGACAGGCTCACCTCTGATGTCAGGCCGACAGCCGCTTGCGGCCACGTGCGCGACGGGCGGCAATGACCTTCTGGCCACCCTTGGTAGCCATACGCGAACGGAAACCGTGGCGGCGTTTGCGGACGAGCCGGGACGGCTGATAAGTGCGCTTCATCGTTTCACCCCCGCACCTGGTGGCACGGGCCCTTCATGTGTTCCGGAAACTGGGTTCGCGGTACCGAGCGCTGCACGCAACTATCCGTCGCGCGGAACGCCGCCCGCTCGTGTGCGGGGTTATAGGAAGGATAGGCGGGAAAAGTCAATCACCGAGGCGGCGAACTTTGGCACGCGCCATCGCCGGCGCCCTGCTCAACAGGGCGTGATCACGGCCACGTCTGCGTCATCGCCCTTCCGGTTTGCCACGACCCGCGCGATGTTGCAGGGCTTGTCGCAGCGACGCGTGGCGGCCGGAGCCGCGCCAGCAGGTGAATCGGACGATCCATGAAAACGCAAGCCAGCGCGAGAACCCGGCCCCAGCTCGCCCGCTACCTCCCCGTGGCGGTGATCGTGGTCGGCCTGATCCTCGCCTATATGTTCAGGCTGCACACCTACCTTTCCCTCGACGTCTTTCTCGACAGCCGCGAGCGCCTGCGCAACTTTGTCTCCCTGCATGTCGTGCTCGCCTCGCTCGGCTTCGTCACGCTCTATGCCGTGCTTGTCGCCTTCGCCTTTCCAGCCGCCGCGATCGTGACCATCGCCGGCGGCTTCCTGTTCGGCTGGCTTCTCGGCGGTGTCCTGGCCGTCATCGGCGCGACGATCGGCGCGACGGCGATCTTCCTCGCCGCACGCCATGCGTTCGGCGACCTGCTGCGGCGGCGCGCGGGCGGCGCCATCCGGCGCTTCGCCGACGGCTTTCGCGACGACGCATTCGCCTATCTGCTCGTGCTCAGGCTGACGCCGGTCCTGCCTTTCCTGGCGGTCAATGTCGCGCCGGCCTTCTTCGAGGTGTCGCTGCGGACCTATGTCGCCGCCACCTTTCTCGGCATCATACCCGGCGCGATGGTCTATGCCTTTCTGGGCAGCGGCCTGAACCAGGCCCTGGCCAATGTCGCCAGCGGCGAGGTCGAGATCGCAAACCTGGTGACCACCGAAATGACCATCGGCCTTGCGGGACTGGCAGCGCTCGCCATCCTCGGGCTGATCCTGAAGAAGACCTTCTTTCGCCGGCCCACGCCGGCACCGCTGGACGGGGGCGAAGGAGACTGAATGGCTGAGATCCTGACCCCCGACATCTGCGTCATCGGCGCGGGCTCCGGCGGCCTGACGACGGCGGCTGCGGCCGCTGCCTTCGGCGTACCCGTGGTGCTCGTCGAACGCGGCAAGATGGGCGGCGACTGCCTGAACTATGGCTGCGTTCCGTCCAAGGCGCTGATCGCAGCCGGCAAGCATGCCAGCGTCATCCGCGAGGCCCCGGCCTTCGGCATCTCGGCCGGCGACCCGGTCGTCGATTTTTCGGCGGTCAAGGATCATGTCGCGGCGGTGATCGCCGCCATCGCCCCCAATGATTCGGTGGAGCGCTTCGAGAGCCTCAGCGTCACCGTGATCAGGGCCGACGCGACCTTCGTCGATCCCCGCACCGTCTCGGCCGGCGGCCAGTTGATCCGGCCACGCCGTTTCGTCATCGCGACCGGCTCATCGGCCCTCGTTCCCCCCATCGACGGCATCGCCGAGACGCCGTATCTGACCAACGAGACGATCTTCGCCCTGCGCGAGCGGCCGGACCACCTCCTGATCGTCGGCGCCGGCCCGATCGGCATGGAAATGGCCCAGGCCCATCGCCGGCTCGGCTCGCAGGTCACGGTCGTCGAGGGCAGCAAGGCGCTCGGCCGGGACGATCCCGAACTCACCGCCATCGCCATCGCCGCCCTGCGCCGGGATGGCGTGACGCTTCTGGAGGATACGAAGGTGGTGCGCGCCGAGAGGCACGAGGGCGGTGTGCGTCTGACCATAGACCCCGCTGACGGCGAGCCGCGGACGCTGGAAGGCAGCCATCTCCTGCTGGCGGTCGGACGCTCAGCCAATGTCGACGGGCTGGGGCTGGAGGCGGCCGGCATCGAGCATGACCCGCGCGGTATCAAGGTCGGCGCGGATCTGCGCACCAGCAACTGCCGCGCCTACGCCATCGGTGACATCGCCGGTGGGCCGCAATTCACCCATGTGGCCAATTACCATGCCGGCCTCGTAATCCGGGCGCTGCTCTTTCGTCTGCCGGTCCGCACGGACCACGACAGGTTGCCGCATGTCACCTTCACCGATCCCGAGATCGGCCAGGTCGGGCTGACGGAGGCCGAGGCGACGGCGCGCGGCATCAAGGTCGAGATCCTGCGCTGGCCCTATGCCGAAAACGACCGGGCCCAGACCGAGCGCCGGACCGAGGGACTCCTGAAACTCGTCATCGGGCGCCGCGGCAAGATCCTCGGCGCCGGCGTGGTGGGAGTCCAGGCCGGGGAGATCACCAACCTGCTGTCCGTGGCGGTTGGTCGCGGCCTCACGGTCGCCGCTCTGCGTGACTTCGTCTCGCCCTACCCCACCTTGTCGGAAATTGGCAAACGGGCGGCCACCGCCTACTATCAGCCCTATACGCGGCGACCGCTGGTTCGCCGCGCCGTCGCCTTCCTGCGTCGGTTCGGCTGACCGGATCGGTTGCCGCTCCGGCCACCGGACGACCGGAGCGGCGACCGACCTGCAGCGAAAGGACAGACCGCGACGTGCCGCCGACGGAGAAGAGCCCCCAGGATGGCGCCACGCCTCGCGTGCCGACCGTGCGGCAACGCATTTCCAACCGCCTGCTGATCATCACCATGCTGGCCGTCATGCTGGCGGAAGTGCTGATCTTCGTGCCCTCGATCGCCAATTTCCGCGAGGAATGGCTGTCGGCCCGGGTCGCCTCCGTGGCGGTCGCGGGCCTGGCCTCGCGCGGACGCGACGGCGGGGAAGAGGCTGCCGCCCTGTCCCCGGACGAGGCGGCAAAGCTCCTGCGCGCGCTGGACGCCATGCTGGTGGCCATCATCGAAGGCGACGCGTCCCGGCTGATCGCCCGGGACGACCGGCTGGAAACCGTCGACCTGCAGATCGATCTCGCCGACCGCAACCCGGTCACCATGGTCACCGGCGCCTTCGACACGCTGCTCTTCGGCGGCAACCGCACCATGCGGATCTCGGGCCCCGTCGGCGACGGATCCATGATGGCCGAGATGGTGATGTCGGAAGCGCCGCTGCGCCGCGCCATGCTGGTCTATTCCCGCAACATCCTTCTCCTTTCGCTGGCCATCGCCAGCTTTGCGGCATTGCTCGTATATGCCGCCATCAGCGCCTATCTGGTCCGTCCGATCCAGGCGATGACCCATGCGATGGTGAGATTTGCCGAACAGCCGTCCGATCCGGGCCGGATCATCCGTCCGAGCGGGCGCGACGACGAGATCGGCGTCGCCGAGGCCGAGCTGGCCGACGTGCAGTCCCGCCTCGCCGAGACCCTGCGCGAACAGCGGCACCTGGCCGATCTCGGCCTCGCCGTGTCCAAGATCAACCACGATCTGCGCAACATCCTGGCTTCGGCGCAGATGATCTCCGATCGTCTGGCGACCGTGAACGACCCGCGGGTACAGCGCGTCGCGCCGATGCTGCTGCGCAGCCTCGACCGCGCACTGAACTACACCCAGTCGGTGCTCTCCTATGGCCGCGCCGTCGAGACGGTTCCGGTGAAGCGCCGGATCCGGCTGAAGCAGCTGGTCGACGACGTCTTCCAGATGCTGACCATCGCGCCCGGGTCGCCGATCGAGATCGTCAATGCGGTCGATCCCGCCATGGAGGTCGATGCCGATCTCGACCAGTTGCACCGGGTGCTCCTGAATCTCTGCCGCAACGCCGCCCAGGCGCTGGAGACCGAGGAGGACGACCTGCCGTCGCTGGTCCGGCGCATCACCGTGTCCGCCGCGACGGGGTCGGCCAAGGACGTCGTGATCGCGGTCGACGATACCGGGCCGGGCCTGCCCACGCGCGCCCGGGAAAATCTCTTCCGCGCCTTCAAGGGTTCCTCGCGCACGGGAGGCACCGGCCTCGGCCTGGCCATTGCCGCGGAGATTGTGGAAGCCCATGGCGGCACGATTCGCCTGGCCGAGACCAATGCCTCGGGAACGCGATTCGAGATCCGCCTCCCCGGCAGCAGCCCCGCGACCCGCCATGCGTCCGCCCTCGAACCGGCGCCGCCTGCGCACGAACCGGCAGCGCGGGAATCCGAGCCCGCCGAACGCTGAGGCCGCAGGTCTGCGCCCGCCGCCCGCCCAGGCAGGCCATCCCCGACGCCGCGAAGCGTTCCGAAAAAAGCCTTCCCGCACGACTTGCATTCGCCCGATCGAGGGGGTACGAACCCCGTCACGAGAGGGCGGCAGACGCGGCCCCTGTCGGATGCGCCCGTAGCTCAGCTGGATAGAGCACCAGACTACGAATCTGGGGGTCAGAGGTTCGAATCCTTTCGGGCGCACCAACTAAATGTCTGAAACTGCTATAACTTCTGATCACAGCGCGGGACACTCCTGCCGGCGTGGTCACTTTATGGTCACCGCAATCGCGGCTTGAGCCGCTTCAGATTGCCACGATCTGCGAAAATTCGCTCTTGACGATTCGCTCCTTCCGATCCTCTGCCGACGAAGGTTCCGGCTACATGCTGATCGGCCACGTCGCGGCGGGGTGTTTGCTTCGGCGGTCCGGCGAGCGAGCGGGAAAACTGGCCGAACGCCTTGAAGCGACGGAGAAGGCCAATGAAGCCTGTCGATCTGGCTACGAACTGAAGAACTTCAAATCGAGACCGGCGACTACAACGCACGTCGATCCTGAGCGGAAGGGTTGTTTCCCCTTCAAGGCCATGAACCCAGCACCGTGGTGATCGAGCGACCTTGCTGACCGCGCTGCGCGATTCACAGGCCCTCGCCTGGTCGCGCATGACAGCGTAATCGCTCACCATTTCCGCGATCAGCGATCCCTCCGGCAGCAGGGCCAGTTCCTCGGCTGCCCGAGCCTGGAACTCGCGGCTATACTCGAAGGCCGGCGGACACGCCCCTGGCCCGTTGCTGTCAGAACCGACTCATCCCCAGCGAGGCTATGGCGCCGGCTCTGCGCAGCGTGCCCTCGACGAAGCCCCGGGTTCCGGGCGACACCCCGTTCTCGACGAGTTCAAACAACCGCTCGTCCTTCACGCTAACAGAGTGATGGGTGACGTCACCCGACACAAAGCCAGCTTCCCAGGTCGCCATGTCAAAAAGCACGTCGATGATGCCAGTGCGCTTGACGGTGGGGGGCTTGGTCACGATGCCAATCAAGGTCAGCTTGTTCACTGATCCGGACAGCGCCTTGGCCGTCGCCCGCCTGACGTTGACGTCCAGCTCTCGCCGCTCCTCCGGCGACAAGCCGCGGCCGCTCGAGGGGCCGCGTTTCCGAGGCCCGTCCTCCCCGCGGGAAAACGCCTCGTGCCCGACTTGTCGGCGATCCTCGACCTCGGCCGGACGGTCATGGATGGAGCGGCGGTTCTTGATCGTGTCGCGTGACAGGCGTGCTCTCAGCCTTGGTGAAAGATCACGATAGACAAACATTCCGACGAACAGCGCATAGACAACCGCCACCGCAGAAGCCTCAGTGTGATACTTGGGGGAATAATCGGACCGCAGGTGGACGAGCATGCCGTTAAAGCGACCGTAAAATCGCTGTCGTAGCCCTGCCGTTTCATCGCAGGTATCATTATCGCGCCAATCGACGCGGTATCCGCAGTAGCCGATCCCGAGATGCCTCGTGCCATAGGACTTGCTGTCGCCAATTGTCTTGCGCACACCGTCAGCCCGAACATCACATTTCTATCGGCGGGGCAGCAGCGGACTTGACGCGGCGGATCGGGATTGAACTTTCGATGTTTGCCACGCCGGGCACCTTCGTCAACTGCCCCGTCAGGAAGGACTCGAAGCTGCCCAGGCTCGTCGTGACGACGCGGAGCAGGTAGTCGCGGTTGCCGGTCATGAGCCAGCAATCCATGACCTCGGGAAACCCCCGAATGGCGGATTCGAACCGTGCCAGCGCGTCGTCCACCTGCTTGTCGAGTTGCACCGAAACGAAAACCGTCACGTTGAACCCCAGGGCTGCTTCGTCGATCCGCGCCGAGTAGCCGGTGATGATCCCGCGCTCTTCCAGACGGTGCAGCCGGCGAGACACCGGTGTCGGGCTGAGTCCCACTCGCTCGCTCAACTCTAGGACGGACATTCGGCCATCCGCCGCGAGCGTACGAAGGATCTGGACATCGAAACGGTCAAGTTGAGCTATTTTCACTACGTCTGCCCGTGAGGCCGCGTTATTTCTTCCACTGATAGGCCAATCCTGGCGCGATCCGCAATCAATCGCTGCGGTTTCGCCGCTATAGGTACTCGTGCTGTGGAAGGAGCGTGAAATGACAGTTCTGCATCTGAAGACGATCGAGCAACGCCTCCTTTGGCTATCGCACTGGATGATCCACCACGCCAATCACGTCCGGCCAAAGGTGGACGGGATCAAGGTCGGCGGTCACCAGGCCTCCTCGGCCTCTATGGTCTCGATCCTGACGGCGCTCTATTTCTCGGCGCTTCGGCCGGAAGATCGGGTCGCGGTAAAGCCGCACGCCTCGCCGGTCTTCCACGCGATGCAGTATCTGATGGGTAATCAGACCCGCGACAAGCTGGAGGCCTTTCGCGGCTTCGGTGGCGCGCAGAGCTATCCCAGTCGGACCAAGGACACCGACGACGTCGATTTCTCCACGGGCTCGGTCGGGCTGGGCGTCGCTATTACCAGCTTTGCGTCCATCGTCCAGGATTACGTCCAGGCGAAGAACTGGGCCGCCGACAGGCCGCTCGGGCGCATGGTGGCACTTGTCGGCGATGCCGAACTCGACGAGGGGAATGTCTACGAGGCTTTGCAGGAAGGCTGGAAGAACGACCTGCGTAATTGCTGGTGGATCATCGACTACAACCGGCAATCCCTCGACGGGATCGTCCGCGAGGGGCTCTTCGAAAGGATCGAAAAGATCTTCGCGGTCTTCGGCTGGAATGTCGTCCGGGTGAAGTACGGGGCTCTGCAGCGCTCGGCCTTCGAGGAACCGGGCGGCACCAAGCTTCGCGACTGGATCGACGCCTGCTCGAACCAGGAGTATGCGGCTCTAACCTTCATGGGCGGCGCGGTCTGGCGCAAGCGGCTGATGAACGATCTCGGCGATCAGGGGGACGTCTCGGCCCTGATCGACCGGCGGAACGACCGGGAACTCGCCGATCTCATGGAAAACCTCGGCGGCAATTGCGTCACCACCATGGCCGAGACATTCGCCGCGGTCCGCGACGATAGCCCGACCTGCTTCCTTGCCTACACGATCAAAGGGTGGGGCACCCCCATCGCCGGTCACAAGGACAATCACGGCGGGCTGATGACCAAGACCCAGTTCGCCCAATGGCAGGAGCATATGGGCGTGCCGGCAGGTTCTGAATGGGAGCGGCTCGCGACCGTCAAGGATGCGCCCGCGCTTGAAGCCTTCCTGCGCGATGTCTCGTTCTTTGCCGAAGGGCGCCGACGTTTCGACGGCGCCAAGATCACTGTGCCGCGCGTCGCGCCCCCAGGCGATCGGACGATCTCGTCTCAGATGGCTTTCGGCAAGATACTCGACGAGATCGGCAAGGGTAGCAGCGATCTGGCTCAACGCATCGTCACCATGTCTCCGGACGTGACCGGCACCACCAGCCTTGGCGCCTGGGTCAACCGACGCAAGCTCTTCGCGCGAGCCGACCAGGCGGATGCGTTCATCAAGCACAAGATCCCCTCGACGGCGAAATGGGAATTCGCGCCGGAGGGCCAGCATATCGAGCTCGGCATAGCGGAAATGAACCTTTTCCTTCTGCTCGGCGCGGCGGGCCTCTCTCATTCACTGCTCGGTGAAAGGTTGATCCCGATTGGCACGGTCTACGATCCGTTCGTCAATCGCGGCTTGGATGCACTTAATTACGCCTGCTATCAGGATGCGCGCTTCATGATTTTCGGTACACCTTCGGGCGTCACGCTCGCGCCCGAAGGTGGCGCGCATCAATCGATCGGCACGCCGCTGATCGGCATGAGCCAGGATGGGCTGTCGGCCTTTGAACCGGCGTTTGCCGACGAACTCGCGGTCATCATGGAATGGGCTTTCGAGTATCTTCAGCGCGACGGCAAGGATGATCTCGACGAGCGAACATGGCTGCGCGACGAGACCGGCGGTTCAGTCTATCTGCGCCTGTCCACGAACCCAGTTGGACAACCGGGGACCCGCGCCGACGACGCGTTCCGGCAGGGTACCATCGACGGGGCCTACTGGCTCAAGACCCCGGGACCGAACGCGGAAGTCGTGATCGCCTATCAAGGGGCGGTCGCACCTGAAGCCATACAAGCCGCGGGGATGCTTGGCGAAGGGCGCCGTGACATTGGCGTTCTGGCTGTCACGTCCGCCGATCGCCTGAACGCCGGCTGGCTCGCGGCGCAGCGGGTTCGCTCCCGCGGCAATAAACGCGCGATCGCTCATGTGGAGCAACTGTTCGCGGCACTGCCGCGTGAATGCCGGCTCCTCACCGTCATCGACGGGCATCCCCTGACACTGTCCTGGCTCGGATCGGTTGCCGGGCACAAGACGATCCCGCTTGGTGTCGAACATTTCGGCCAGACCGGCACGATCGGGGACCTCTATGCGCATTTCGGGATCGATTCTCACTCGATTGTCCGAGCCGTAGGAGAACTAACCGCCGGTAAGGCGATCTGACCCGACATTCGCGGAGCCGCTTTGGTTGACTAAACTCGAGCAAACCCATGACGACCGGGAGGTGCCGGGATTTGATATAAGTTTTAACACCGACGTTCGGCAGGAGGTCGCTTACGAGGGCGAAACGGACGAGAATCTATCGACGTAAATCTGTCGGATGGGCGACGCCGGCTAGCACTACTTTGTCACTTTCACTTGGTTTCGTCAGGAGTCTATTGCAGTGTGGGCACCGCAACGGTGCAGGTGGCGGCGAGCGAGCGAAGTGGTCAAGTATGGCTTGCCTTATGGCGGGCAGGCTCGGCTGCGGTGGCGGCCCTGAGATTCTTTTTTCCCGCTGCTGTCAGACGGCGGGACTAGAGGAAAGCGCAGGCGATCATCGTTATCAGAGCGTGTCGGTGCAGAACGGCGGCGGCTCTACGACTGCTTGAACCGATAGCTGTAGCCGTTCATCGTCAGGATTTGGATCCGTTAGTTCAAGGAGGTGAAAGGCGTCAATCTGGGTACGGCGGGCGCCACAACGCGGCCCGCGCGGCGCCTGCGTCAGTCGCGCTTGAAGACGACACGGCCGAACCAGCCCATGAAGATCGCCAGTCCCACTGCGAACAGGCCGTAGAGAAACCCGTAGTTGCGGGCGAACTTGTCGACGACGG